>DXVA01000320.1 GCA_019408975.1 Lentisphaeria bacterium
GCATCAATGTGATCTGTTCGGACAAGACCGGCACGCTGACAGAAAACCGGATGACTGTAACGGACATTTTTTCGGGAGGTTCGCTTTATCCGCCTGAAAAACTGAAAAATGATTTTCTGATGGAGAATTTCTGCGTCAACTCCACGGCGGAAGTTTATTTCAGGGAGAACGGCGCCCCCCGCTTCATCGGCAATCCGACGGAGTGCGCCCTGCTGACTGCTGCCCGTAAAAGCGGGGTGGAGTATCAGGCTTGCCGTTCCTCCTCGGCGCTGCTGTATGTTTTCCCGTTTTCTTCCGAAACCAAGAATATGACGACTGTTCTGAAGAAGGAGGGGGGAGTCCGGGTTTATACGAAAGGCAGTCCGGAGAAGATACTTTCCATGTGCGCCGTGTCCGGAACGGAAAAAGACGCGGCGGAGGCGGCGATCCGTGATTTCCAGAGCAGGGCGGGGCGGGTTCTGGCGTTTGCGCACCGCGATATGCCGGAGCTTGGCAATTATGCGTGCTGCCGGGATGAAATTGAGTGCGGCATGGAGTTTGACGGTTTTGCCGTGATTTCGGACCCGCTGCGTTCCGATGTGCCGGAAGCTGTGGAACGATGCAGAAACGCCGGAATCGACCTGAAGATCCTGACCGGCGACAACATTGTGACGGCTTCCGCAATCGCAGCCGAGTTGAACCTGCTGGATGATTCCCATACCGCAGTGGAAGCGGGCGAGCTGGAGAGAATGTCCGATAGCGAGTTCACCGCCGCTCTGGCGCGGGTCCGGGTGATTGCGCGCAGTACTCCGCTCGTCAAGATGCGCGTCGTCAATACCCTGAAATCTCTGGGAAATGTCGTAGCAGTGACCGGCGACGGAATCAATGATGCGCCTGCGATCAAGAATGCGGATGTCGGTGTGGCGATGGGCATCACCGGGACTGAGGTCTCAAAGGAGGCAAGCGATATTGTCCTGCTGGACGATTCTTTTTCGACAATCGTCCGGGCGGTCCAGTGGGGACGCGGGATCTATGAGAATTTCCAGCGTTTCATTCAGTTTCAGCTGACGGTCAATCTTTCTTCTGTGGCGGTTGTTCTTGCCTCGATCCTGCTGGGCTTCAAGACGCCGTTCACCGCGCTCCAGCTGCTCTGGGTGAACATCATCATGGACGGACCGCCCGCGCTGACTCTTGGGCTGGAGCCGATCCGCGATGACTTGATGAAGCGGCGTCCCGTCGCGCGGAATTCAAGCATTGTCTCGAAAGACATGCTTTGCAATATTGCCTTGAACGGCATTTTCATCGCCTTGGTTTTTCTCGCGCAGGAACGCTGGAATTTTCTCGGCGCCGCGCCGGAACAGAAAAGTACGGTACTGTTTACATTGTTCGTTGTATTCCAGCTTTTCAACGCATTCAACAGCCGTGAACTTTCCGATACCAGCATCTTCCTGAATCTGAGCAAGAATCACCTGATGCTTGGTGTTTTTGCCCTGACCTTCGGATTGCAGGTCGTCATTACGCAGTGGGGCGGGGCGTTTTTCAATACACAGCCGCTTCCGCTGTCCGTATGGGGCGGAATCCTTGCCGCCGGATTTTCCGTGATTCTTTTTGCCGAATTCATCAAGGCAATACGCAGGATAGCGGGATAGAGAAGCTGCAGCTTGAGTTTTCCTTCATTCCCGGCTGCGGACTGCCAGCAGTTTCAGAACCTGTCTGGCTGCCGGGGTGACGGGGGCAAAGGCGGAATTTTTGACGAAAGGAATCCAGAGGATCGTTCCTGAACTGTTCCTGATGACGGGCAGGATGCGTTTTTGCTCCATCGGGACGCCTGCATCGGAAAACAGTTTTTTCAGGGATACCGGATTCCGCTTCCCGAACGGCACCATACGGTCGCCTGTTCTCCAGGTCGAAACCGTCAATGCGCCGTTGAGTTGTGAAGCGTCAAAGAATGCGGCGCTTTTATCGGTCGTGAACAGCATTTCCTCCTGGGAGATGAACTCAGCCGTCAGTATCGTCGAGCCGTATTCCATACGATTTTTCTTCCGGCAATCCCAGACGATATCGCGCAGAATCTGTGGCGGGAGTTTTTTTTCGCAGATGACTTTTCCCGCTTTCACTGCAAGACGGTAATCCTTCCGCCCGCTGATCGGAATGATGCGGCGGCGCCCGGAATCGGGCAGGGCGAGTGTTGCGGAAAAACGTTCGATCAGATTGGAGTCCGGAATGATGTCGTTTCCGGCTGTTTCCGTGAGAAAACGCCGGAGGACACGCGGCAGGAGCGCCGGCGGAAGCGATCTCCAGTCTGCGGCGGCAGAACCGGCGCGGAGGTTCCGGTATGCATTGTCCGCGGATTCCTCCAGAAATGCAGAATCTTCGGCAAGGGTGCGGACGGATTGCAGGATTCCCGCTTCGGCAAACGGGAACTCTTTGCGTATTTCCGGCAGAAGCCAGTTCCGGATCAGATTGCGCTTATAGACGGAGGAGTCATTGGTTGCATCGTGCCGCCAGTCCATGACATTCTGCTCCCGCAGAAACTGCTCCAGCTCCGGTTTGGTGTAATTGAGAAAGGGGCGGATGAAGGTTGTGCGCCCGATTTTCTGGACGAAACGCATGGAGCTGAGCCCCGTGGAGTTGGAACCTCGGAAAAGACGCAGGAATACATTTTCGATCCGGTCGCCGGAATGGTGCCCGAGAGCGACCAGCGAGTGTTCGGGATTGAAGATGATCTTGCGCCAGTATTCCAGGCGTATGCGCCGTGCCGCCTCTTCGTCGCCTTCGCCCCGCAGTTTGTTGTGGGGCACATCGATGCGGAACAGTGCGCACGGGATATTTCTTTGCGCGCAGAGTCTTTTGCAGAATTCCGCGTCCGCAATGGATGCGCGCCCCCGGAACCCGTGTTCAAAATGAACCGCTTCCAATACGAAACCCGCCTGTTCCTTTTGAGAATCCAGAAACAGAAGCAGGGCAAGGGAATCCGCGCCGCCGCTGAGCGAGCAGAAGATCTTCCTGCCTTTGAGAAGAGATATGATTTCGGGAGGAAAAGAGAGTTTCATGGGCGGATATGAAAAAGCCGGGTTCTGAAACCCGGCTGAATGGTTTTGCGATGATCAGGCGTTTGCCGCGTCTTCGATTGCTTTGATCAAAGTGGCTTTGTCCTGAACTCCGTTGAACTGTTTTACGACTGTGCCGTCCTTCAGAATGAAGATCGCCGGAATATTGCGGACTCCGAATTTCACGGTCTGCTGCTGAACGTCATCCACATTTGCCTTGAGGATGAGCGCCTTGTCTCCGATCTCCGCCGCGACCTGATCCAGAATCGGGGAGAGCATCTTGCAGGGACCGCACCACTCCGCCCAGAAATCAAGCAGGCAGACGCCTTTGGATGTTGCTTCGTCGAAATTTTCCGCTGTGACATGTATTACTTCAGCCATGATTCTTCTCCTTCATTGTTTAATTTTCCGGTTGAGTTTTCACCCCTATAACTAAAGCTTAATTCCCGGATTTGTCAAGCCCCCAAACGGGGGATTTGCAAAAAACTCAGCATTCGAGATAGGAGCAGACTCCTTGGAACAGACAGCGCGAACAGCGCCGCGGTTCCCTTGACGGCGGAAAATCTTTCAAAGAAGTTGACGAAGACGGAAGGACGGCGAGCATTTCACCCGCAGAGTCGTGAATCAGTTTTTCTTCTGCGGGAGAGGGCGCATAACTGTCCTCTGCGACGCTTCCCGCACACTGTATGAAAGAGCGGCATTCTATGGCGGCGGTATTGTAACGCCCTGAAACATAACTTGCAAAAAGTGCGTCGGCAAGGTTCTCCTGCGCATCTGCATAGGAAACTTTCGGGCGGTCCTGCTCCTGCGGATAGAGATTGAACTCCAGTGAAAGAATACCGCCTTGGCTGAATGCGAAAATGCGCGGGCGCAGGTAAACCGGAAGGGAACCGCAGCGCATCAGAATGAAATCCGGCGGAACGCGCCATGAAAGCACATCCGTTTCGAGTATTCTTTCAAGCAGTGCGGAGCCGGGCAGAAAAGCGAAAAATTCCTTGTAGAACTCTTTGCATTCTTTCAGAATCTCTTTGACGCAGGAAAAACGTCCTGTCCGGTAATAGAGATCAAACAGGGAAAGTTTTTTCGGATCGTTGAGATACTCCCGTTTTTCCAGAAAAACACCTGCAAGAAAGATGCGGTGCGACAAACGCAGTTTCAGCGTGTGAATCAGTTCCTCCCTGCGCCTGTGCTTCGGCACGTTCTTCAGTTGGAGCAAAGCCTCCGCAAGGGAAGCCTCAAGCATTTCCGCAAGCCATGCGGGGAAAGTCCGGAGATATTTTTCCGTGAATGCCTTGCGCGCGATCTGCGAAGCTCCGGCATCCCATCCGCCCTGCGCGATGTAATAACGGATCAGGTAAGCGCGCCGACAGGAATGGAAAAGACGGTGTTTTCCCGCCGACCAGGAAAACGTATCCTGTGAAATGTCCTTGAGCCACAGGGAGGACTGAAGGACACTTTTACGGAAATCATGCATCAGAAATCGGCCGGCAGGTAATAGAGTCTGCCTTTCTGCGGGCGGAATGTGTTGGCTGGCTCCCCCTGCAGAGAGATGTTGACCGGTTGTGCTCTCGAGCTCATCAGGTCGAAGAATCTTGAGAAAGAGAATGTCTCCTCATACCGGATGACTGCGTAGTTGCCTTCGATTCCGGCAAGATTGACGGCTTCCGCGACGGCGTCTTTGAAATAGCCGAGCTTGTCTACGAGTCCGAGTTTCAATGCCTGCTGCCCGTCAAAAATCCTGCCGTCGCCTATGATCGAAGTTTTGATTTTTTCCGCCGGAATATTGCGTGACTTTGCGACGATGTTCACGAAAACGTCGTAGGTATTGTTGACCAGTTTCTGAATGACCTCCACTTCCTGCGGCGTGCGCGCCCGTCCGCCGTTGAGCATGTCCTTCATCCTGCCGGATGTGTAGACCTCCGACTGGAGCCCGATTTTTTCAAAGAGCTTCTGATAATTGTAGGTTGAGATGATGACGCCGATGCTGCCGGTCAGAGTCAGTTTGTTGGCGATGATCGGACGGCAGCCCGCCGCGATGTAATACCCGCCGCTCGCCGCAATGGAGTTCATCATTGCAATGACCGGTTTCTTCGCGCGGACATTCAGCACTTCTTCATAAATCTCGTCGGACGCCGTCACTTCCCCGCCGGGTGTGTTCAGATTCATGA
>DXVA01000321.1 GCA_019408975.1 Lentisphaeria bacterium
CGCCGCAGGCGAAATCCCCGATACCCCGCGTGCTCTGCACCGGGGTTGTTCATTCGCTCCTTTTTCCCTCCTTGGGTGACAAGTGTCTTGTTTCTTTCTGAATTGATAGAAATTTCCGGAAGAGGAAGACAAGAGGCAGCTTGCCGATCCCAGGAGGTTCTTACTGTGCAGGTATGAGAAACTGTCAGCGGTTTAGCAGAACTTGAATATTGCGCAGTTTGAACTCAGCCTGCTGCAGTTTCGGGTTGAGTCCGATTCGGATCATACGCACATTTTCAAGGTGGATATCCTCGCCTCCGGTGAAGAAGAGGCGGATCGTCTGCCATTCTCCGGAACGTGGGGCTGTGTAGGGCAGTTTGATTGATCCGGAACTGTTCTCCTTCCCTAATCCACCGGACAGGAATATGACTGAGTCAGTGTATCCTTCCTTTGCATTTGCGGCATCCACTTTGATTTCAAAGGACAATCCGGCAGCATTTTTCAGGGATTCTTCCGGCTGTGCCAGGATATATTCGGGATAAGCCCAGTGATGACTGGTCGGGAACTGCGTCCGGAAGCATACTGCCTGTTCGGCGACGTCATCGGTGATGTGCATTGTACCGGAAGAATTGATCCGCCAGTTTTCTGCACGTTTTGTGCCGGGCAGAGGGATGCTCTGGAAAGCACCTTCGATGCAGATGACCGGCATGACTGCAGGTGTGGTTGGTTTTCCGTCGAAAATACCATCAATCCGGAAATCGGTTTTATACTTCATGACAGAAAGTGTCAGGGGAAATTCAATCATTTCTCCGGCGGGAATTGTGACAGTATCAATTTGAGGGGACACTTTCCCGCCGGTAAAATGTAAACTCCCGCTTTTTGTTTCGTTACTGAAGTTGTAGATTTGCAGTGTCAGTTTTCCTGAGTTCCCGGATAAAAGCGTGTGCAGGCGTGTTCCTGCGAGGGTAAAGTCGCTGCTTTGGATAATCCTGAAAACAATCGAACGTTCCAGTTTTTTTTCCGTTACTTCTGCGACAGCATGTTGCGGAGCGATTTTTTGAGGTGAAAGCCCGGAGAGTCCACCGAGATAGCAGGGAAGGCGTGAAACACGGAGTGAGAGCATTCCATCACGTGATTCCACCCGTGCGGGCGAGCCAAAGCAGTCGTTCAGAGTGAATTTGCCTTCCGTTTGCGGTATTGTGATTTTCATACCTGCATCATGCTGGTAGAGAACAGTATTTTCTCCTGGAATGGTATCAAGACGAGACTCGCGCCACAACACCAGCATTTGTTTCCCGTCCGGCTGCCGGAACAGGAAACCACGGGTGCCTGGTGCAGGATCATAGGTTCCTTGATATTCCGCAGGTGCGAGGCGTGAAGCCATGTTTGCAAATGCTGCCAATGCAGGTTTTGCAGAGTAGTCACGCCTGAGAAGTCCCCAATCTTTGCTGCCCCTGCGTTCATTGTAGGCTCCGATTACGAAACTATAGTCCCTGGTCACGCCGAGACTCTGCATGAGAATCTGACTTTTTACGGTGAATTCGGCAAGGAGCATTTCCTGTTCGAAGCTATGTGCTTTCATGCCCGGCATGGAGGAGGGATTTCGTGCATCACCGTCGGAGTTTGTTCCGTTTTCCGTAAAGGCGATTGCACGGTTGCCGGCTCCGAAATCGAGCAGTAGATTTCGAATTCTGTTTATCAGCTCAGGATACTTGCTCAGCGGACCGTAGGTATGGTAGTTGAATATATCGAAATATTCTGCACCGCCGTTCTGCATTACCAGACGGGGGTATGCCATTTCTCCGGTGCAATAGGACCCTGAAAGCACTTTGAGTTCCGGATTACCGGCCTTGAATCCCAGATAGGCAGCCTTTGAGGCTGCTGCATAGTCCCATGCGGAACCTACCCGGACATCGGTTTCATTCCAGAATTCACAGAAACGCATTCGTTTCCCGAAGGTTTCGGCTGTATTTTTTGCCAGACGGAAAACATGGCGCAGATCATCCGGGAGAAGCCGGTGTCCTCCGGAGAGTCCCGGCACGGTTGGAATTTTTCCAGTACGGCTCCAGCGCGGGGAGCCTTCAATCATACCGGTCACGGAGATTCCATATTCAGCGAGCTCGACGGCATTCATGAAGGGCTGTGTCCAGACATATTTGCCCGGCTTGGGTTCCGGCCAGCCGAAACGATCACGTACCGTGAATGCCCCGGCACGTGCACAGAGTTCGTTGATCAGGCTGTATCCCGGTCCGGGAAACATACTGTTCTCAGGTGTTGGTTTTGCTATATCGCATTGTGCAGCATCAAGTGCATACGGGCTCTCTTTTCCCGGAGGCAGAACTGCACGGTTCGGGATTACTGCAAAACTTCGGCGTTTTACAAACTGCATTCCCGGTGCGGAGAGAGTTATGAAATAATAGCCGCACGGCAGTTTTTTCAGACGGAATTTTCCTGGTGTTGCTTGTCCGGAGTATACCTTTTTCCCATAGACGTCCGTGACGGTACAGTCTACTGTTATTGGAAGGGTTGAGTTGAATTCCAGCGTTTCCGTCTCATAGAACATGGTTCCGGGAGCTGCGGCAGTGACGGCCAGAGTCGTATCAACTGGTTTGGAGTAAGTGATTTCTGTTTTAGGCGTATTTCCCTTGATCCGGATATTTTTCAGAAAATAAGTGACACGTTTCCCTTTTGGATTGAACCCGATACAGAGACGTGTACTTTTTGCCGGATCAAAGTCGAGTTTGTCCAATGACACCGTGATACTTTTCCAGTTTCCATCTTCCGGAATTTGATAACGGAGCCAGCCGCCCCCACGTTTTGCGCTGCCGTCAAGCATTATGCATGCATCGCGGAATCCGGCAGTTCCCTGCATATCAATTCGAATATCAAAACATACTGCTTCTGCTCCGGCAAGTGATTCCCAGGGGTGCAGCTGAAAACGCGGATAGACATAATGGTTGTTGTTTTTCTGCATGGAGAAATCGGCATCTACACGGATCGCTTTTTCTCCTGTGTCCCATTGCACGGACATTTTGCCAGAGGCATTGTTTCTCCAGCGCTTTGCATCATTGAGAGAAGATGACAAAGGAAGAATTTGTGCTGCCGCACAGAACATTGTCCCAGCAGTAATCAGCATGCATGTGAAAATATGTGACCGTCGCATTATGTTTTAACTCCGTTTTCTTGTGTGTTGTAATAAAGACAGCTTAGTACTTGAATGTCATTGTTCCGGTATTGAAATTTTTTACCATGAGTTCACTTCGCATTGACGGAGCTGTCATGGAAGCTACATGTCCATCAGCAAATGCCAGGTTGGCATTCTTGTCGTGGCAGAGCCCGATTCCATAGGAACCGTAACTGACGCTGTAGGCAAATACCCAGTATCCTTTCTTATTGAAGCTTGGGCTGAATGTATCGGCGAAAAGGATCAACTGAGAAATATTTTTCATCTGTGTACGCTGATAACAGTAAGAGCTGTCAGAGGTAAGAATGAAGTTGCCATGTTTTTCTCTGAGTAATCCTCCGTCAACCTTCCATGCCGGATCGTCCTCCGGAAACATCATACCGTAGCCCGCCATGCCGTCGAGATCTTGGCGTTTGGGTTGTTTCAGTATTTTCGGACAGTAGATGATATCCTTGTTTTCCAGGTATTTCCCGTCGCCTAGAGCGTAATACCATGTCACCCACCCGGAGGGAGCTCTCTTAAGGCGCAGCATCATCAGGTCATTATAGTCATTCGCATACATGCTTTCTGCCGTGAGGACCTGTTTGAGCTGACTGGCGCAACTGCTCCGCTGTCCGGCTTCGCGAGCTTTGCCCAGTGCGGGCAGAAGCATTCCGGCAAGAATGGCGATGATTGCAATAACGACTAAAAGTTCAATCAATGAGAACCATGCGTTTTGTTTCATCGTTTTTCCCTTTCCCTTTTTTCTTTACCTTGTTGTTTCATCGTTTTTCCTTTCCTTATGTTATTTTATAGACTGATCAGAATCTGTCCTCCTTTCATACGGTTCTGCCTAACGGCGTGCAGTTCCTGTCCCGGAGACTTTTTTAACACTGTTCCGGACGATTAACTGGGCGGGTTCGGAATAGCTCCAGGGTTCAAATCTCAGCTTTCCACTGCGCCGTGCGCGGACTTTGCCGAGAATACATTCCACGAGTTTCCCGGCATAATGTTCGAGATCGAACCCGATTGTAGTGAATCCCGGCATCGCCAATGCTGCGACCGGCTGGTTGTCGAATCCGACAAGTGAGACGTCATCCGGGACGTGCAGATTGAATTCCGCAAGGGTTCGTGTCGCAACAAGCGCAAAATTGTCTGAATGGCAGAAGTAGGCGGTTGGCAGTTCCCCTCCTGATGCAAGAAGACGGCGGAAAGCCGGAACGATCTCTTCCGGCCCTTTCCAGCCGTTTCCATGAATGATCCAGCGTTTTTCAAATGGGAGACCCGCGTTGTGCAGATAATTGCAGTAGGCGGAGAAACGGGTCTCTCCGCCGGAATAAGTTTCATCAAATCCATTTGCACCGAGATAACCAATCCGGCGATGCCCGTTGGCAGTCAGGCAACCCAGCGCCTGGCGGCATCCATCTCCAATGTCCAGTCCCAGCCAGGTCCCGTCGAGAGGCTCAGTGCATCCGAACATGACCAGGTCTCCCTGTCGTGCAACGGTATCTCCGAGGGCCCGGTAACGCTGACCGTCCAGTGGACCGATTGCGATAACTTCAGCTTTGATCTGCCGGAAAAAGTCCAATACCCAGCGTTCGCGTTCAACGGCCTGTTCCGGAGTCATTCGAGACTGATAGGCTGTAATCGTGTTCAGATAAAGCCTGTGCTCAAACAGACGGCATTGAATATCATTGATTAATGCGGCATACCATGGATCTGTCAGCGGACCGCGCAGGCAGAGTCCGATAAGACTGGTTTGACCATTTAAAAGTGATTTTGCCAGATAGGACGGCTGATAGCCGTGTTCCTTTGCGTAACGCCGGATTTCTTCCGCTTTTTCTGCTGCGACTCCCTTTCCTGTTCAGCGCATTGCTTACAGTGACGGCAGATACTGCAAAATGTCTGGCTATTTCCGTGATTGTCATAACTTAAACCTTTAATTGAAAAAATCAAAAAAAATATGCTCTTTTGTTCAGAAAACAATTATAGATACCGGAGCATAGGCAAAAATTAAAGCTTAAACCTTCAATCTTAATATATATTATAT
>DXVA01000322.1:0-2380 GCA_019408975.1 Lentisphaeria bacterium
GAAATCGGACGGCAGGGTGAAAGTCTATGAGATTCCCGCAGGTAAAGCGGAGAATTTCTCCTCGGGACTGACGCCGGAAACCTCCTTCCTGAAAACGGAGACCGTTACTGCCGCGTGGACGGACAAGCCGCGCACCGTCGCCATGCCGGGAAAGATTTTCGACGTCAGGCGTGATTTCGGCGCAAAGGGCGGCGAGCATGACGACACCGAGGCGTTCAATCGTGCCATCGCCGCCGCGAAAGCACACGGCAACGGCGCAATGGTTTACATCCCGACTGGGCATTATACGGTGCGCAGGACGCTGGTTCTGGACGGCGACAACTGGATTTTCGGCGGGAGCGGGCTGGAAACAAGACTCTCATGGTATGGCGCGAAAGACGGCATGCTTCTGCATGTGAAAGCGCCGAAACGGATTCTGCTGGAAAATTTCGAGATTCTGCGCATGGGGGGACGGAAGGACGGAATCGACATTCTCCAGACAGGGCGCGCCGGGCATCCGACCCTTGCCGTTTATGACACCGTCCGCGCGTTCGGTTTCCTGACGCCTCAGCCGCTGGTACGCGGAATCCATTTCCGCGAGCTCGGACCGGAGGACATGGCTCTTTCGCTTGGCACATACGGCAATCTCCGTTTCGTGAATTCCCAGTCTGCGGAAATCCTGATCAACAACCATTATGAAGGAGTGCTTCGCGTTGAGGGCAAGTCCGCGGAACGCACCGGCATTACCGCAGTTCAATTCACTTTGCTTGAAATCTGCGATCCCTGCATCTGGGTGAAGGATAACAATTCTCTCGTCGTGACGGATTTCTATAATGAGCAGAGCAGATCGATCTACCGTTTCGAGGGGAACGGTTCGCCTCTGCGAGGCAGGATTTCTCTCGGTTCCATCAAGATCGAAGGCATCGGCACACCGTCAAGGAAGGATATCCCGAAAAGTTTCGACGGCTATTCGGGCGAGATCACATTCGGTACTCCGCAGTTTTATCATAACGGTCTGAACAAACAGAGCAGATTCCTGAATATCAATGGCGGAAAAACGGATGTCCTTGTGCTCGGCGGCTACTTTTTCACCCATAGTCTTCACTGGACTCCGGCGGAGGGATTTCGGGTCCGTTTTCTTGCGGCGGGCGGCGGCCCCGACAAAAATTATCCTGCGGCGGAATTCCTGAAGACCCATGCCGACACTCCTGACGATGTGGCGGTCACGCAGGCGTCCAATTTTCTGGATGACATGCGCCGCGCCGGAAAACTTGATCTGGAGCTGAATTATCCCGGATTGAAATAGACGGTTCCCCGTCAGGCAGCGGGGGAGCGGAAAGCCACCAGTCCGGCTGTTCCCCCGCTTATGGATGAGAGCTTCGAAAGCCGCCGGCGGCGAGTGACCTCATGGAAGCGCCCGGAGCTCTCGCTATTTGTCCTGCGCAGTGTCTTTTCCTTTTTTGAACTCCACGGGGGTGATGCCGCAGAACTGATGGAAAACGGTGGTGAAATAGTTGCTGTCGGTAAAACCGCACAGACGCGAGATTTTGGTCACGGAGAGCGCCGGATGAAGTCTGAGATAGATTTTCGATTCCTCGATTCTTCTTTGCGCCAGAAGCCTGCGGAAGGTGTTTCCCGTTTTGCGGCGGATCAGCGCACCGAGATAATTCGGATTCACTTTCAGCAGTTCGGCGAGATCGGAAAGGGCGATGTTTTCCAGATAGCGGCAGTTGATGAAATTCCGGCAGTTCTCGATGTAGAATTCGTCGTCGTGCTGTTTGCCGCCCATGCCGCCGGCGGCGGAAAACAGCTCCAGTTCGATTTTGAGGAAATCTGCGATAAATGAAGCCGCCCGCCGGATCTGTCTGCGCTTTTCCTCCGTGGCGCGCGGCGGGGTTCTGACTCCGGGAGGCAGTTCCGGCGCATCGTTTTCCGGCAGAAGATTGCCGAAGTAGATGACCGCGCAGAGATTTCCCGCATCCATGACCGGGCATGCATATTCCCAGATTCCGTGCGGGCAGCATCCCGAAAAACAGCGTCCGCGCCTTGCCACTTCCAGGCTTCTGCTTTTATTTGCGGAACAGCTTCTGTTGCCGTCGCGCAGTTTTGCGAAACGGCAGAAATCGGAGTGGTGCAGATATTGATCCGGAGCGAGTTTCAGCTTTTCACAGCGGTAAAATGCCGGATGCCTCACCTCAATGCTGATGGAGGATGCCGTCTTTTTTTCACAGAAGCGGAGAAGTTCCACAAGGTCCATGGCAGATACTTTCTTTATTTTTTATGAAATATGAGATAATTTAAGAGTTCTTCTTTGAAAATTCAAGGCTTTTTCCCTTTTTTATTGTATAATTGATAACATGAAAAGGGGAGGCAGGAAGCTTCACCGCAAAAAAAGGAGTTG
>DXVA01000322.1:2416-5181 GCA_019408975.1 Lentisphaeria bacterium
ACATGGAACCGGCAAGAACCATTCCCGTTGCAGCGGAAACGGAAGTTCTGGTTGCAGGCGGAGGCCCCGCAGGAATCGGAGCGGCGCTCGGAGCGGCGCGTGCAGGGGCGAAAGTCATGATCGTGGAACAGTCCAACGCGCTTGGCGGCATGGCGACCAGTGGAATGATGTCCCACTGGAGCGGAGGCACGGCATCGCCGCTTCTGGATGAGATCATGCACCGCGCCTGCGAAAGCACGTCCCTGCCGAAGAACCCGAATGAGGGATACAGCTGGTGCATCAGCCATGAGTGTCTCAAGAGCACCCTGCTTCAGATGATGGACGAGGCGGGAGTGAAGGTTCAGCTTTACACGCAGATTGCCGATGTGATCATGGACGGCAGCCGTGTCACGGGGATTATTACGGAGAGCAAATCCGGGCGCGAGGCGATCATGGCGAAGGTCGTGATCGACGCCACCGGCGACGGCGATGTCGCGGCGCGTGCAGGCGCGGAATATGAACTCGGACGGGAAGGCGATCATCTCTGCCAGCCTGTCACGCTGATGTTCCGTATCGGCGGTGTTGATTACTCCAAAGCGATTTTTCCCGGCAGTTTCGAGTCTTATATCGATGTCCCGAAAGGTGAGATTCAGTCACTCGGAAAGTCCATTCTGACACATCCCGCCGGGCATGTGCTCCTCTACCGGACACGGATTCCAGGCGAAGTCTGCGTCAATATGACGAATGTCATCAATATCGACGCGACCGATGTCCGCCAGCTGACGGAAGCCGAAAAGGTCTGCCGCAGGCAGATGGATGAGATGATTCCTTTCCTGCGCGAATACGCGCCCGGCTATGAGAACTGTTATCTGGTGACTTCCGCATCGAATGTCGGCGTGCGTGAAACCCGCCATTTCAAAGGGCTTTACACGGTAACGGCGGAGGATATTCTCGAAGCACGGGTATTCGAAGACTGGATCGCAACGAGGAATTATTTCAATTTCGACATTCACAGTCTCAAGGGGCCCGGCCTTGATGAGAACGGCGCCCAGAAACATTTCCATTCCAAAGGAGCCTATACGATTCCCTACCGTGCATGTGTTCCGGTCAGGATTGATTCGCTTCTGCTTTCCGGGCGCAATATTTCCGGTACGCACAAGGCGCATTCCAACTACCGTGTCATGCCGATCTGCCTGAATATCGGGCAGGGGGTCGGGACCGCGGCGGCAATCGCGGCGGGGGAAAATATTCTTCCCCGCAACGTCGATGTGAAAAAGGTTCAGGCGCTTCTTGATAAAGCAGGAGTAAAGGTCTGATATTCCTGTGCAGTCGAAAACGCCGGAACGAATCATGATGACTCGTTCCGGCGTTTTTACGATTCAGGCATCCGGTTTCATGCCGTGATGCTTTTTCAGCGCAGTTTCTCCGCAATCGCCTTGCGCAGTTCCGGCAGATCGGTTTCCGCGAGGACACCGGGGATCAGAACGGACAGCGCATAGCCCGGAACCGGCGTCCGGACCATGGATTCCCAGGATTCCGGTGCGTTCATCAGTTTCAGCGATGCGATTTTCCCGGAAAGAAGCGCGGCGATCAGGGCGGGGATTGTACCCTGTCCGTTCGCCTGAAGTTCGATTTCCGCGCCGTTCTGTGCCAGCAGTTCCACGGCACAGAGGATGTCTTTGACTTTGCCGCTCAGGTAGGGCTTGCCGAACATGAGCCCCAGCGAGGCGTAATGATAGTCGAACTGGTACTCATGGAAGAAGTCGCGCGGTTCCGGCTGGTCGCAGCCGGAGGGAGTGCATTCGCCGATTCCGCGGATGTCAAGCCCATATACGGTGACGTCATCGGGGAATGACATTTCGGAAAGTTCATCCTGCGAGTCCAGATGCGGAATGTAGAGAACGATCTTCTTTGCTTCAGGAAGATGAAAGCAATAGGATTTTTCCGTTTTCAGTTTAAGCACACTCATGAGGCGTCCGCCCGGTTCCGTTTCGAGCCCGAAACGGGAATAGAACCCTTTGTCTGTATAGCGTCCGCGCAGGACACGGTAGTGGGGAATGAACGCCTCATCGAGTTTCAGCAGATTCCGTATGAGTTCGCAGAGTTCCTCTTTCGTATGGGATTTTCTGGCGGCAGCCAGCGCTGATGCTTTTTCCGCGGCAAACTCGCGAACGTATTTGTTGACCGGGAGATTCCTGACCTGTCCTTCCGGGGCGCAGTAAATCTCCTGCTCAGGAGAGAGTTTTACATCATCAGGCTCGGCGGCGGGCGTTGCGACCTTTGCCGTATCCTTGAACAGGGAATACATTGCTTCCCTGTTTTCCTTTGAATACCCGTGGTCTCCGGGGCCGATTGTCAGGCGGATGGAATCCTCCGCGCCGAGAAGCCGGTAGACTCTGCGGACTTCCTCAAAAGTTTCTCTGGTTCCGCGCGGGTCGAAGAAGTCATTGCTCTGTCCGAGGACGACAAGCGGACGGGGGGCGCGCGCGATCAGGAAGTCCCCCATTTCAAGCCCCGCCGCCAAAGCGCCGGGAGGCATCTGTTCCGAATCGGCGGGAAGTTCATTTTCCACGTTGTGAACCCATGTGGTGATGTAACAGCTCGGCGCCGCCATTGTGAAGCGGTCTTCAAGAGCATTGACGAAGGTTGTCATGGTTCCGCCGCCGGAGTTTCCGGTGATCCCGACGCGCGTTGTGTCCACTTCCGGACGGCTCAGCAGATAGTCGAGCCCGCGGATCGCGTCCCATGCGCGCCATGCCCCCATGGTGTCCCCGGTCAGGAGAAGC
>DXVA01000323.1 GCA_019408975.1 Lentisphaeria bacterium
CCGCAAGGGATGCCGACCCATTTCAGAACCGCTTGGCGAATCCGGGTCCCGTATTCAAACATGTCCGTGCCGGAGGGGGGATTCACATGGATGAAGGCTTCATCGATCGAATACTGCTCCACCTCCGGCGCGAACTCTCCGAGCGTGGCGATCACCCGCCGGGAAATGTCGCCGTAAAGCTCATAGTTGCTGGACTTCAGGATCAAGCCGCATTGCGCCAGACGCGGCTTCAGTTGAAAAAACGGCGTTCCCATGGGGATCCCGAGATCCTTGCACTCCTGCGACCGGCTGATCACGCAGCCGTCGTTGTTGGAAAGCACGGCAACTGCCTTCCCCTCGAGCGAAGGATCGAAGATCCGTTCACACGACACATAGAAATTGTTGCCGTCCACCAGCCCGATCATTTCAGTTTTCCGCCATCCTTGAAGGCGGTGCCGACCACCGGACCGAGTTTCCGATATAGATGATGAACCGGATCGAAGGTAATCGGTTCGAACTTCTCCGGATCGATTTTGCCGTCGGCGTTCAGAATCCGCTCGTCCGCGCTGACATTGACGATTTCGCCGACCGTGCAGCCGGTTGCCGGATCATAACTGACGAGCCGGCATTCCAGCGTCATGGGAAGTTCGTCGATTACCGGGGCGTCGACGAATTCCGATTTGTGAGTGTGGAAGCGGGATTTTTTCATCTTGTCCGGTTCGCTGTTGGCGGAAACGAGTCCCACGAAGTCGCACTCGACCACATGGGCGGCGTCGCCGATGCTGACGGTGAACGCCTTTTTCGCCAGCAGATTCTTCGCCGTTTTGTGGCTTGGGTCAATGCAGACGCCGATCTGATTCGTGTCATGAATCCCGCCCCAGGCGGCATTCATCGCGTCGGGAGAACCGTTCTCGTCATAGGTTCCGACAATCAGAACCGGCATCGGATAAAGCCAAGTCTGTGCTCCGAAATTTTTCCGCATTTTATGTTCCTTTCCCGTTTGAGAGTTTGACAAATTGATGAATGACCGCCGTCACCACACCGAAAATCCGGAGCTCCATTCCCTCGGAAAACGTGATGGGTTTATATTGCCGGTTGGCGGGCTGGAGATACCAGCGTTCCCCATCCGAACGCAAAAATTTTACCGTGAATTCGTTATCCACGCAGGCGATCACGATGGAACCGTCGCGCGCTTCGAGGCTGCGGTCAACGACAAGGATATCACTTGGGCGGATTCCCGCTCCCGTCATGGAGTCGCCCGCGGCGCGGACAAAAAAGGTCGCGGCAGGCCGGTGAACCAGCAGTTCGTTCAAATCCAGCGGCGACTCGATATACTGCTCCGCCGGTGACGGAAATCCCGCCGCGACAGGTGTTGCCATCATGGGCGGGTTGCCGCATTCCGTTTGTTTCGCTGTTTTCTTGTGATGCATTGTGCGTTTATTTTTCCAGATCTCTTTTTATGCGTAAGATAGCACTGCGGAACAGGGTTTGCAAGGGTGAGGAAAGTGGCTGCCCCGGAGAGTGTTTCCAGATTGTCTTCTCCAGAAAGCTGCTCCACTACGTCTGCCAATTTGATTTGTGATTCAGAAATTCTGATTTGCAATCAGAAATACCTATGTTATCTTACTCTTAATGACAGAAGTATGGCGCAATATTCCACCATCTTGAGTGTCAATTTATTAACATGGAGAAAAGTGTCACCTGTTTTTTACTGAAAAACAGAACCATTTATTCTCGCACATGACAATGACTGATTTATCGGCTCATTGGACAAACGACCTTTAACTCAGATAGTTTTAATCTTTTTTTACTATCTGAGTTTGTTTGAAAACTAAAAATTGACAGAGGAACGCGATGATAAAAAGTATTACTTGGCCTGTGATTTGTTTTTCGCAGGGAATAATGGAAGTATGTTCTGATCTTGAGAATTGGGGCGAAAGTAATATGCTCGGAGTAGCTTCCGGCTGGTATAAAAAGATGGAATTTATCGACTCGATAGGAAATGTTTTTTCTGTAAAAGAAATAACGACAGTTCCCCAGATAAATATTTTTAATAAGTTATTCTTTTCTATTATAAACAAAAAACTAAAAGTAAAACTCGTACAATATAAATTGAAATCCCAAATTTCTTTAGTAGAGTTTAAAACGTTAATCTGCAAAGAAATTGATATACAAGAAAAACAAGGAAATTACTGGTCTTCGGGAGGCGATACTATCGAATTGAAAAATAAAATTTCCAACAGTTCAAGTTTTGAAGAAATTATGATTCTATTGTCGTGAGATGATGCTGTATGCAAACAAAAAAACGACTTACATTTTATGATATCATAGGAATTGGATGTTGTATTGCTGGTTTTTGGTGTGGCTTTAAAATCGCTTATTCATGGCTGGCGACATATCTTGCTCCATTCTTCTATTTTGGTTGGAAACGCGTCTGGCAGGAGGATCTTTCGGTTGTCAGCCGAGAGGGAAAGTGGTTCTTGTTTTCCAATGGAGAGAATATTTTCATAGGAGACATCCCTTATTTTGGGACTTTTATTTTTATACTTGAAGTCCTTGTCGGTCTTTGGATTGCTGCAATACTGATATGCCTCATTCAAAGAATATTCCTGAAATTTTTGGGAATAAAAATCCTTGAGGATTACTTGCCAAGTATTAAAAAAACATGTAATTCAAATAATTCAAAGAACACATGATGCAGCCACACGCTGAAATCGGAAATTGGTGATTGCCATATGGAGAGGAATGCGATTGTCTCCGAAAACGGGATAAGCACAGCCCTTCATTCGCGTTACTGGTGATAAATCTCCTTTTCTACAACTCGTCATCTTTTGTTATCTCGCCATGCTCCCTTTTCCCCAAAATCGTTTTGCGCCCAATGCAATAAGAGCTCGTTCACCAGATAGTATAGGTTCATTATACGGCGGGAAAAAATAAACTCCACATAATGGGGGAATGAAAAACCAAACAGCTAACAAGCAGAGAATTATCAGTCCACAACCGTTTCTTTTTTTTTGATATTTATCTGTAGCCCAAATCATGGCTATTGTCCTGTTATGTGAACGAATTGCAGGATTCTGTAAAACCGTTGACCCATTCCTATAATATAACAGTAAACCAAATACGGCATTGGATCAGATTTTGCCTTGCTTTCAGTCACCATTTCAACCATTCAAAACTTTGTTCCGGCGCAACTTGTTTTTTTATGATCTCTCCGTCTGTATGAAAATACTCCATACTAGTTGTTCTATTGTTTTTTCTGTCAATTATCGTTTCATTAAATAATAGCCCGTTTTTATACTTTACGATGATACAGTTCTCCAAATCATTTTTGATGAAATAATCAATACTTCCATCATAATTATACCAAATATCAATATAATTGTTCTTATTATTCTTGTCATATAATATTGTTCGTGAAGGACGTCCTCCTTGATATGCATCGTAAACTTGAAGCATTTTACCATTCCGGAGATCAAATAGCTTGATAAATGAATTCAATTTTTGAGGTTTATAATGCTGTGAACCAATCACGACTCCAAAGAAAAAGAATAATATAAACGCCAAGATAATGAATATTTTCCATCGTAGTGAAGGCATTGTTTATATCTCCTTGACAGAATCCGCCCCGAGGGTAAAATAGCATGGCCTAAATGTGATTGCAAACCGGAATTGAAAATTGGCTGACGCAGGAGGATCGGCATTCAAAGGAAGCCGATCCGTAAGCACCGGAAGTGTCTGGAAAAGGGCCTCTTCTGCAGTTTGTGTAAAACTCGCCTCAAATGATAATTTTGATATTGTTGTTCGGCAGATTGAAAATCTTGAGGCACATGTATTCAAACCCATCTCAGCTTGAAATGCCTCCGAAACCGGGCATTGACTTGTTTCTTTCGCTTTCGTTTTCCTGCTGGTGTGTGCACTATTCTCGTAATATAAAAAAGCGGTTTCGCATTACACAAAACCGCTTGAAATTGAAATCACAGTGCTGGAAAGCCGAAGAGTTTTCGCTGCTCAGCCCAGTCTTCGGGAATGTTCCGAGAGATTTTTTCGATGGAAAGTCCATCCGGCTCATTCCCCTCGACAATCGCTTCCACGATATCAGGAGCAAGATTGTTCAAAGAAAGAATTCTTGAGACATAGGAAGGCTTGAGTCCAAGCTGTGATGCCAGATCCGTCAAATTCTTTGCCTCTCCGTTCATCAGCATTGCCAGCCATTTCTGGGCGTTGCGAATAGCCCGCAGAAGCGAGGTCTGCTTCAGCCGTTCTGCCCCGGGGGCGGGGATGACCACATGGCGATGCCCATTGATTTTTTTGGTTTCCAGTTTCATCGTCAGACGTATGGAACCATCGGACAACACTGTCTGCTGTGTTTCCGGCAGTTTTTCCGATGCTGTATGTTCGGAATGAAAATAACCGCTTACGGCCATCTCTTCGGCAAGATTTTTCAATCCGTCGACTTTTAACGTGAGGGAAATTTTGTCGGAGAACACCTCGATGTTGCTGATGATCAGTCGCAGCAATTCCGTCCTTGTGGCGGGAAACATGAAGTCCCAAAGTCCGGAAACATCGCTTAACGCCGCAATAACCGTTTCTTCGGAGACCACATCCCGAAGCAGACTCTTTTTCCGTTTGACCTCCGCGAGTTCCGAAGCGACTTTTTTGATCTCTTCATAATCGGTTTCTTTTTCCAGAGAGGCCTTTTTAAGTTCCTTCAGCTGATTCTGGAGAATTTCGCAGTCTCTCTCGAAATCCCTGCGGAGCAGCTCCTCCTTGGATCGAACAGCCGCCAGAGTCGCCCGCAAGATTGCCGGCGCGCGGAAAAGTGCGGCAAGCTGGCCAAGCACAGCCTGTTCCAGATTGCCCTCGGGAATGCGCGAAAGCGGACAGGTATGATCCGGATCCTTGATGGTCTTCTGGCAGATGTAGTAGTAATATTTTTTTCCATGCCTTTTGGCATAGGTTGGAGTCAGGGCACAGCGACAGTGTCCGCAGCGGACAAGCCCATCGAAGGCATGATACTGTTTTCGATAACCGCCTCGCCGGTTTCGTCCATGCGAGTTCATCAGCGCCTGAACCTTTTCCCATTCCGAACGAGGAATGATTGCTTTATGCTCGCCTTCGTAGATGGAATCATAATGCCTGACGTTGGCTATTAACGTATTTCATGGCATTGTATGCAC
>DXVA01000324.1 GCA_019408975.1 Lentisphaeria bacterium
TCGCGGCAGGGTTGCGGCGGCGATTGAGGAACTGAACCGGAAACGGGGCTGGACGTCTCCTTCGGAGGCGGAAAAATGAGAGCTGTCAGCTGGTGGGTGGAATGGGCGGATCTGGAGTTAGGAAATCCCGGAATCCATGATAAGATCAAACGGCGCGCAGAGCAGATCGCAGAGGCTTCCGCAGATACCGCCATTATTTTCGGTGCGCATTTCCGCTGGGATTTTCTTCCTTACTGGAATCTGCTTCATGCGTATTTCGCCGAGGTGGCGGATACCCTGAAACAATACGGCATCCGTCTGTTCGATCATCATTCGGCGACACTGACGCACCGATATGAATCCTGCGGAGAAATGAAACGGACCATGCTGAATATGATCCATCATCTGCCCCTTGCACCGTCGACCGAGGCGGCGGCGGACTGGAAATACAACGGAGAATATCTCAATTCATGGCGTGTGATCGATGCGCAGACCGGGCAACCGGCGAAAATCCGCACTTATACGGCGGAGCAGTTCTGCATCAATCATCCCGGTTTTGTCACCGCATACGGCAAATATCTTGGACGGCTGGTCACGGAAACCGGGATTGCCGGGCTGATGTGCGACGACATGGTCTATTTCGGAGGCTTTTATACATGTTCGTGTCCCCGCTGCCGCGCTCATCTTGAATTTGAACTTCCCCCTGCGCATGACTCCGCATTCTGGGGTAACTGGGGAAATCCCCGCTGGGTGGAATATCTCGCCATGAGGCGCGATTCCATCGGGCGTTTCCTGGAATCCGTGAAGGCGGCGCTGCCGGAGGGGTTTCCGCTGATGTCCTGCTGTACGTCGGGGGCATACGGAGGCAATAATTACAGCGCGCAGTCGGTGCATGAGCTGAGCAGGGGCGACAATATCATCAATCTTGAGATATGCGGAAATAATCCGTCCGATGTCTGCGAACGCCTGGCGACCGGCAGTTATCAGGCTGGCGCGGCAAAGAAATACGGATTGCCCGTAACGGCGATCGGTTACGGCTTTTATCCCGATTCCGCGGAGCATCTGTGGGCGTTGAATCATATGACCGGCTTCTCCACATGGTTCTCAACTCTGAAAGGGCGTCTCGGGCTGTCGAAGGAACTGCTGGAAAAACTGCCGGATGACTTTGCCCCGGCAGCGCGCGCCTTTGCTTTTGAGAAGGCGCATCCCGGACTTTTTTCCGGGACTGTCTTATATGAATGCGGCGTATATTTTTCCGAAAATACCAAAACCGATTCCTATTTCGGCGCCTGTGAACAAGGGGCGACGCGGGATTACCGCGAATTGATCCGCAAACTGCTGGTGAATGGAATCCGTGCGGAAACGGTTTTTGATTTTCCCCGGAACGCTTCGGAGTGTCCCTGCGTGATTGTGCCGTCTGCGGCACTTCTCAAGCCGGAGGAACAGGCGGCAATGGAGAGTTACCTTGAAAACGGAGGAAAAATTCTCCGGTTCGGACCGGATGATCTTGCCGGTTTGCCTTCGTCGCCGGAGCAGGATTTCGCATCCCTGCAATGGCTGAAGGGACAGCAGTTCGCATCGGGTGTTTCCGCCTCCGGCAAATGGGAGGAAGTCATGCCGGGGTTGTTTCGGAATCCGTCCCGGAATCCTGCGGGATTGCTTGAACTGGTGCGGAGTTTGACGGGAGACCGCTTTCCTGTCGTTGAAGCGCCCGGTTTTGCCGTGACGATACGGGAAAACTCCATTCATCTCCTGGCACTGAATTACGATATCGAACTGAATCAGGAGCTGGAAGCCATGCGGCTTCAGCATTCCCACGTGGAGCTGATCCGGAGAGCCTGCCCGCGTGACTGTTCACCGCAGATACGGATTTCCGTTCCGGTCAAGGCAGTTCACTGCCCGCTGGGCGGACAGGGCAGGAGGGAGTGCGGCGGGATTCTTCTGGAGGGGAATCCGATGTACGTCATTGCTGAACTGGAGGATGTCGTCGCTGGTTGAGATTTTCTTGTTTCCCGTGTCTTTTTTATTTGTATTTTTTCCGGCATATATTACATTGTCTGCTGTTTCTCCGGTTGGGAAATGCGGGGCTGCACAGCCCGCGGATTTTTAAACGAGAGGTATCGGATGATGACGGAAAAGGAAAAGGCGCAGGCGGGATTTCTTTACGACGCCAATCATAATGCGGAGATCGACGAGGACCATCTGAAAGCGATGGATCTTTGTTACGAGGCGAACAATCTGCCGCCGCGCATGAGAGACAGACGCCATGCGATTCTCCGCGTGCTGTTCGGCAGGGCTCCTGAAAAGTTTTACATCGAGCCGCCTTTCAACTGCGGTTTCGGATACAATATCGAGATCGGCGAGAATTTCTATGCGAATTTCAACTGCGTGATTCTGGACAATGCGAAAGTGAAGTTCGGAGACAATGTATTCATTGCGCCGAACTGCGGCTTCTACACCGCCGGACACCCTTATGATGTGGAACAGCGCAACAGCGGGCTGGAATATGCGTTTCCGATTACCGTGGGGAATAACGTCTGGATCGGCGGCAATGTGGCGGTGCTTCCGGGCGTGACGATCGGCGATGATGTCGTGATCGGCGCCGGGAGCGTCGTGACGAAAGACATTCCCTCCGGCGTGCTTGCCGCAGGAAATCCCTGCCGTGTTCTGCGTCCGATCACGGATGCCGACCGGCGGAAATACAAACTTTACGGGGGCGACAGCAAGAAATGAACTCATTGTTTGCGTCATTGACTCCGAGGAAGCGTTCCCTGATCCTGCTGGTGATCATTTACATCGGTTTCATCAGCCTCGGTCTGCCGGATACCGTTCTGGGAGTCGCCTGGGACTCCATGCGCCTTGAACTGAACCTTCCGGTTTATTACGCCGGTTTCGTCACGACTCTGCTGACTGCCTGTTCCGCCGTATCCGCCTTTTTCAGCGGGGCGATCCTGCGGAGAGTCGGAACGGGCAGGCTCCTGATGCTTTGCGGATTTGTCACCGGTTTTTCCCTGCTGGGGTATGCTCTGGCGCCCGCCTTCCTGGTGATTCTGCTCTGCGCGATTCCGCTGGGATTCGGGCAGGGGGCGGTGGATACCGGCATGAATTACTATGTGGCGAAACATTATACCAGCCGCGATATGAGCTGGCTTCACTGCTGCTGGGGAATCGGGGCGACCGTCGGGCCCGGCATCATTACCGCGATCCTCGCCGCCGGTGCAAGCTGGCGTCTGGGATATGCCGTCGTCTCCTCCACACAGCTTATCCTTGCATTTGTTTTTCTGCTTACTCTGAGTCTCTGGAACGAGAGCGGAAAAGAAGACGGGGGAACTGAGTCGGCTGTCGCCGGGAAAGTCCGCTATGACATCCGCTTCTGGTGCTGTCCTCTGATGGTCTTTCTTTACTGCGGAGTCGAATTTTCGATGGGACTGTGGAGTTATATGTTCCTGACGGTCTGCCGCGGCGTTTCAGCGGAGGTTGCGGGATATGCGGTCGCCGGATACTGGGGGATGCTGACGGCAGGGCGTTTCCTGGTCGGCATCTTTGCCAACCGTCTGGGGAATATCCGTCAGATACGCTGCAGTATGGCGGGCGGTCTGCTTGGCGGCATTCTTCTTGCCATACCGGGGATTCCGTATCTGCCTTTTGCAGCGCTCGGGCTGATCGGTTTTTCCTTTGCCTCGTTTTATCCTGCGATGATGCATGCCGCGCCGGAACGTTTTGATGACGCCACAGCCTGTACCGTCATCGGCTATCAGGGGGGAGCAGGAATGCTGGGGACGGCGTTGATTCCGGCTGTCTTCGGTTATGCCGCGAGCCGTTCTTCCTTCCAGCTGCTGCCCTGTCTGATCATTTCATTTACGTTTCTGATTTTTCTTTTGCAGATGCGTCTGGACGGATGGGGGAGAAGGGATGCTGCCTGCAAGAAAAACGCGTGATTTCCTATCCGCACCTTGAAAAAAACGGTTCCCGTGACATTTTAATATGTCAGCCTGAATTTAAAAAAGGGAGAAACTATCGTGCCGTATATTGCGAATACTGAAAGTGATCGCGCGGAGATGCTGAAAGCCGCAGGTTTTTCGAGCCTGGAGGATATGTGGGAAAAGGCGGGAGTCCGTTTCCCGTATCCGGCGCTGGAGGGAATTCCGGAAGGAAAGTCCGAATACGAGGTGGTAAAACATCTCGAACACCTTGCAAACATGAATGCCACGGATCTCATTAACTTCGTCGGCGGCGGATATTACGACCACGTCATTCCGTCTGTCGTCGACAGCATTGTTTCCCGCGGCGAATTTTATACCGCCTATACCCCGTATCAGCCGGAGGCTTCGCAGGGAACGCTTCAGGCGATCTATGAATATCAGACCGCGATGTGCCGCCTGACCGGCATGGAAGTTTCCAACGCGAGCCTTTACGACGGCGGAACGGCGCTCTTTGAAGCGATGATGATGTCTGTCAAGATCACCGGGCGGAGGCAGGTTGTGATTTCCGGCGCGGTATCTCCGATTTTCCGCCGCATGATCCAGTGTTATTGCAGCAATCTGGACGTGGAACGGGTCGAGGTCGGAGCGGGGGCTGGGACGGACTCCAATCTTGAGAATCTCAAGCGTGCGGTCAACGAAAATACCGCGTGCGTGATCGTCCAGTATCCGAACTTCTTCGGGGAGATCGAGGACCTCAGCAGTGTGGTCGCCTCCGCCCATGCGAACGGCGCGCTGGCTGTCTGCTCGACTTATCCGATTGCTTTGAGCGTCCTGAAAACACCCGGAGAGATGGGGTTTGACATTGTGACGGGGGAGGGGCAGAGCCTGGGTATCCCGTTGAGTTTCGGCGGTCCGTATCTCGGCTTCATGACAGTCAAAAGCAAATACATGCGCAAAATGCCCGGGCGCATTGTCGGCCGCACGAAGGATCTGGACGGCAGGGACGGTTTTGTGCTGACGATCCAGACGCGGGAACAGCACATCCGCCGTGAACACGCCACAAGCAATATCTGCTCCAATGAAAGTCTCTGCGCGCTTTCCGCCCTGATTTACCTGACCGCGATCGGCAAGCAGGGATTCGCGGATATCGGCAACCTCTGCATGTCGAAGGCGGTGTTCGCAAGAAACGAGCTCCTGAAAATCAAAGGCGTGGAACCGGTCGGCAGCGGCGTCTTTTTCAATGAATTTGTCATCAAG
>DXVA01000325.1:0-2057 GCA_019408975.1 Lentisphaeria bacterium
ATATCGTCAAGAGCGACAGAAGCTCTGAGGAGAGCGACACCGCCTCCGGGGACGATACCTTCTTCAACTGCGGCGCGTGTTGCATGCAGAGCATCTTCAACACGTGCTTTCTTCTCTTTCATTTCCGTTTCGGTGGCAGCACCGATATTGATGACGGCTACGCCGCCCGCGAGTTTCGCAAGGCGTTCCTGAAGTTTTTCACGGTCGTAGTCGGAGGTCGTCTCCTCGATCTGTTTGCGGATCTGGTTGACGCGTCCGAGGATCGCGGACTGTTTGCCGGCGCCTTCGACGATCGTGGTGTTCTCTTTGCCGACGGTGACTCTCTTGGCTTTGCCGAGCTGTTCGATCTTGACGGAATCAAGCTTGATGCCGAGGTCTTCGGTGATGCATGTGCCGCCCGTGAGAACCGCGATGTCTTCAAGCATGGCTTTTCTGCGGTCGCCGAATCCGGGAGCCTTGACCGCGCAGACATTGAGGATGCCGCGCATCTTGTTGATGACCAACGTTGCAAGAGCTTCGCCTTCGACGTCCTCGGCAATGATGAGGAGCGGCTTGCCCGTCTTTGCGACAGCCTGAAGGATCGGGAGCATGTCGTTGAGGTTGCTGATCTTCTTTTCGTTGATCAGGATGTAGGCGTCTTCCAGAGCGACTTCCATGGTTTCCGCGTTGGTCACGAAATACGGGGAAAGGTAGCCCTTGTCGAACTGCATGCCTTCGACGACGTCGAGAGTAGTCTCGATGGTCTTGGACTCTTCAACGGTGATTGTGCCGTCCTTGCCGACCTTTTCCATTGCATCCGCAATGATCTTGCCGATCTCATGGTCGCCGTTCGCGGAGATTGTGGCGACCTGTGCGATCTGCGCCGTGTCGGAGCTGACTTCCTTTGTGAGGGTGTTGAGCTTGGCATTGATGGCTTCGACCGCTTTGTCGATACCGCGCTTGAGGCTCATCGGGTTTGCGCCGGCGGTGACGTTCTTGAGGCCTTCCTTGAAGATGGCTTCGGCGAGAACGGTTGCCGTTGTGGTGCCGTCGCCGGCGGTATCGGAGGTCTTGCTTGCCACTTCCTTGACCATCTGCGCACCCATGTTCTGGTAGGGGTTCGCAAGTTCAACTTCCTTGGCTACGCTGACACCGTCCTTGGTGATGGTGGGGGAGCCGAATTTCTTGTCGAGAACGACATTGCGTCCTTTCGGGCCGAGTGTGGCTTTGACCGCCGCGCTCAACTGTTCCACACCGGAAAGAAGCTGACGACGTGCCTCGTCGCTGAACAAAAGCTGTTTTGCTGCCATAATAACTGTATCTCCTTATGATTTTTATTTCAGAACTTACTTGCTGATGACTGCGAGGATGTCGCTCGCGCTGAGAATCTTGTATTCCTTGTCATCATACTTGACTTCGGTTCCCCCGTATTTGCTGGTGAGAACGATATCGCCGACTTTGACGTCGAAGGGAATCTTGTTGCCTTTGTCGTCAAGCTTGCCTGTTCCGAGGGCGACGACAACGGCTTCCAGCGGTTTCTCCTTGGCTGAATCCGGAATGACGATTCCGCCCTTGATCTGTTCCGCTTCCTGTTTCTGCTCAACGAGAACTCTGTCTCCGAGGGGCTGAATGTTGATCTTGCTCATTGCTTGATCTTCTCCTTTTTGTTAGTATGAAATTTATTAGGGTTTATGACTCAAATAAAACCATTTCCCCGATGTTCTGTTTCATCAGGGAAACGGTTCGGACTTACTCTTTATTTATCGTCGTCCACGATTTCCGCGTCAACAACATCGCCGTCTTTTGCCTGCTGTTGCTGTCCGCCCTGCTGGGCGCCCGGATTCGCACCCTGCGCTCCGCCCTGCTGCTGTTGCTGCTGATAGACCGACTGGCCGATCTGCATGAGCTGTTCTTCGAGCTTCTGCATGGTGTTCTTCATCGCTTCCGTATCGTTGGCTTCGATCTCTTTCTTGAGCTGGTCGATGTTCGACTGAATCGGCTGCTTCAGGTTTTCGGGAACCTTGTCTCCGAGTTCCTTCAACTGTTTTTCAGTCTGGTAGACCATGGAGTCGGCGCGG
>DXVA01000325.1:2067-5122 GCA_019408975.1 Lentisphaeria bacterium
CTCCTTGGCTGCCTTGTCTTCCGCCTCATGAGCCTTGGCGTCATTGACCATCTTCTTGATTTCTTCTTCCGAGAGCCCGCTTCCGGCGGTAATCGTGATCTTCTGCTCTTTGCCCGTGCCCATGTCTTTGGCTGTGACATTGAGAATGCCGTTCACGTCGATATCGAATGTGACTTCGATCTGCGGAACGCCTCTCGGCGCGGGAGCGATGCCGTCAAGCCGGAATCTGCCGATGGACTTGTTGTCCGCCGCCATATTGCGCTCGCCCTGAAGAACGTGGATGTCCACGGACGGCTGGTTGTCCGCCGCTGTGCTGAAGATCTCGCTCTTTCTGGTCGGGATCGTGGTATTGCGCTCGATGAGGCGCGTCGTTACGCCGCCGAGGGTTTCGATGCCCAGAGAAAGCGGGGTGACATCCAGCAGAACCACGTCGTTGACCTGTCCGCCGAGAACGCCGCCCTGGATCGCAGCACCTGCCGCAACCACTTCATCGGGATTGACTCCCTTGTGCGGTTCACGGTTGAAGATGCGTTTTGCGACTTCCTGGACTTTCGGCATTCTGGTCATGCCGCCGACGAGGATGACCTCGTTGATCTTATCCTTGCTCAGCCCGGAGTCCCTGACGCAGGCTTCACACGGCGGAACGGAGCGTTCGATCAGCGGATCGCAGAGCTTTTCAAGCTGGGCTCTGGTCAGCGTCATCTGAAGATGAAGCGGACCGCTCTGGTTCATCGTGATGAACGGCAGATTGATGTCCGAACTCATGCTGGAAGAGAGTTCGCATTTCGCTTTTTCCCCTGCCTCTTTCAAGCGCTGGAGAGCCTGCGGATCATTGCGGAGATCGACTCCGTTTTCCTTCTTGAACTCTTCCGCGAGCCAGTCCATGACGACTCTGTCGAAGTCATCGCCGCCGAGGTGGGTATCGCCGTTGGTGGCTTTCACTTCGAATACGCCGTCGCCGATTTCAAGAATGGAGATATCGAAAGTTCCGCCGCCGAGGTCGTAAACCGCGATGGTTTCATCTTTCTTCTTGTCCAGACCATATGCCAGAGATGCGGCGGTCGGCTCGTTGATGATGCGTTTGACATCAAGCCCGGCGATCCTTCCCGCGTCTTTGGTTGCCTGTCTCTGCGTATCGTTGAAGTATGCTGGAACCGTGATGACGGCTTCCGTGATCTTTTCGCCGAGATAGGCTTCCGCGTCGGTTTTCAGTTTCTGAAGAATCATGGCGGAGATTTCCGGCGGAGAATAGCTCTTGTCGCCGGCTTTGATGTAGGCGTCGCCGTTTTTGCCTTCGACCACTTCATACGGAACGCGGGAAAGTTCATCCCTGACTTCCGAATATTTTCTGCCCATGAATCTCTTGACCGAGAAAATGGTATTTTTCGGATTCGTGACAGCCTGGCGTTTCGCCGTCTGCCCGACGAGTCTCTCCCCCGTCTTCGTAAAAGCGACGACAGACGGAGTTGTGTTTGCGCCTTCCGCATTCGGGATGATCTTGAATGTAGAACCGTCCATGACAGCCATACAGCTGTTTGTTGTTCCCAAATCTATACCGAGGATTTTTCCCATGATAACATGTCCTTTCCTTTGTTTTGTTTTCTTTTTATGTTAACGCTTTCTTCTTAAGCAACCATGATGCCAACTTTTGAAACAAAGATATAATCTACTGAAAATAAAGATGATAGAAAGACAAAAAGCAGATACAAACAACAGCTGCACTCATCTTTTGGCATCATTGGCTCTGTCTCACTGTGTCATGATGACACAGTTTTTTGTGTCACGGAAAGGGAAACGGCTCCCCGCAGACAGGAGAAATGCGGGGAGCAGCGGCATCGATATCGGCGGGATACCGTCAGCACGGGGACGGAGTTTTTATTTTGCAGGTTCCCCGTTCATTTCGCGCGGGCGTATGCTGTTCACCTTGCATTTTGCGATTGAGACGGCATAGTCCAGATCGCCCCATTTGAGAATGTCCGGAATGCAGAGCGCCATTGTGAAGTAATCCGGTGCGACACACACAATGCCGGAGTATTCCCTGCGCGCGACCTGCCCGCTTTTCCTGTTCAGTGAGACAGGAGAATCGATCATTGTCACACTGTCTATATTTCCCTTTGCCAGGAGCGATGCAAAAAGCGCGGCTGTCCCGCTGTCACGGACTCCCGTCAACCGCAAAGCGGAGCCGGGAGACTTCTTCACGGCAAATTCAACGGCGCGCAGATAATCCATTACCCATTCCCCCATCAGACGGCGCCCCAGCCATAACAGCGCACGGCTCAGCTGATGCTGTTCGATCCAGACATTCTGTATCTCCTGAATATAACCGCATTCCCCGCATCCCCACGGATCGAAAACCAGAATCGAATCACCGGATTGTTCCGCCTCCCGGATGATTCCCGTTTCCTCCAGTTCGCTTTTCCCCTTCGGCGCGGCAAGAATCCGGCAGGCTTTCTCCGTCCCCTTTTTAAACAGAAACGGCAGAAGCCTGCCCCGCGTGGTTTCGACCGTGTATTTTTCCCAGCCGTTTTCCGTGGAAAGGCGGCTTGCATCACGGATCGTTTCCCTTTCGATGCGCAGAATTTCTGCAAGTTCGGAAATGGTTCCTTTTGCGTTCTTTTTGAGTTCGGCACCGCGTCTTGCAAGATATTCAGGAATGGAACAGATTTCCGTGCCCCGCCTGCCTTTCCTGAAAAACATGATTTTTTCGCGCGGAAGTATTTCCGCCGACGGAGGAATAACGCGGAGCCCGTGCCCTTTTCCTTTCAGATAAAGATCGAAGAACCCGATCACCGCTCCCTGAAGTTCCGGCGGATAGGCGTGCGGGGCATTGAATGCGAGCGTCGATATCTTTTCCGGAACGCCGAGCGCCGTATAGACTTTCTGCGCCTCGGTATAGGAGCGCGCCGCCTCGGACACATAGAATGTATGGTTGATGTCATGAAGCGCATTGCAGATCATGAGCGCATTCGGCGCCGCGAGCGCAAGCAGGCTGGATTCTTCACAGATCGTGAGCCCGTCCGGGATAAGTTCGCAGATGCAGTTCGTGCCGCCGACA
>DXVA01000326.1 GCA_019408975.1 Lentisphaeria bacterium
GCGTTGCGCGGCGGCAGTTGTATGAATTCATCAAAAATAACGGTTCCGTTTTCATCCGCAAGAGCGAAAGAAGCTTCGCTCCAAGAATAATCAAATCCTGCTCTGAGCATCGTCTCTGCACCGGCTTTCCCTGAAAATTGAAAAACAGGATGCCCCGTCCCGGAACATCCTGCCGTTGATGAACTTATACGCGCTCGACAACGATCTCTGGATCAACCTCCTCGCGGAGGATTCTCTGAATGCCGTCCTTGATCGTCATGGTGGCGTGCGGGCAACAGCCGCAGGCTCCCTTGAGAGCAAGCTTGACTTCTTTTCCTTCGATCGAAACGATTTCAAGGTCGCCGCCGTCATTCTGAAGATGAACCCGAAGTTCTTCGAGTTTTTCTCTTATGGTCTTTTCCAATTCTTCCATGATTGTTTTCCTTTCTGTTTCTGGTTGCCATAATCTAAACGCTGAACGGCATGTTTGCAAGAAAGTTTTCAGTATTTGCGCAGACATTCCGCCAGCGCTTTACTGAAAATCCGCATCTCCTCCACCGTATTGTCCGCCCATGTGGACACGCGCAATGCACAATATGTTTCATTGGAAGGATATCCCATCGCCTTGAGCGCCGGAGAACCGCCGCCCTCGGATTCGCACGCGCTGCCCGGAGCGACGGAAATCCTGTATTCATGCAGCGCACGCGTCAGGATCGCCCCCTGATACGGCGGCAGGGTCATGTGGAGAATATACGGCGACGAACGGCTCGCTTTGACCGTCAGGCGGTATGGAATCCCCTCTTCCTCAAGACAGGTTCGCAGGGTATCCTTGAGTTCAGCGGCATAAACCGCATTCTCGTCAAGCTCAAGCAGGAGCTCCGAAAGATGATTCGCCACCGTCATCGCCGCCGCCGGCACGCAACGCCCGATCCGGTGTTCCAGCGAACGGATGCGCTTCATGGACTTATCCAGCACGGGACGGTAAACCAGTGCGCCGCCGCTCGGACACCCGATCTTCTGTCCGGAGAGAGTCATGATGTCAAGTCGCGCCTCAGCCCACGGAACGCGGATTTTTCCGATCGACTGGATTGTATCCGCGAGAAAAACCGCATTCGGCGCCTTTCTGTCCAGGATCCCGCGAATCGCTTTCAGGTCCTGCAAAGTCCCCGTTTCCGATTGAACATGATGAACGGCAAGCAGCGCTGTATTTTCATTCAGGGCCGCCTCCAGGGAATCCAGATCAAGCTGCCCGTCCCTGCCCGCTTTACAGAAACGCAAAGCCCGTCCCTCCCGTTCAGCGACTCTGCGCAGGGCTGACTCCAGAGCAGGATGCTCCAGAGGCGATGTGATGATATCGCCTTTCCGTGTATGATATACCGCTCCCTCGACTGCGGTTAGCAGAGCGCCTGTCCCCGTATTCGTCCAGATCAGCGAACCGGCATCCGAACCGCACAAGGCGGCGGAAAGGCGCAGCCCGGACTCCTTCAACGCACTGGCGCATTCCGCACCGTGAAATCCCATGGACTCCTGATTCGCAAAAAAGCGAACCATGACGGCACGGTAAAAATCAATGGTGTCGGAATCACACGGACATGCCGCCGCATTGTCAAGGTAGACGGACATAGGCACCTCCTGTTTTTATTCTTCGCGGACCTTGTCTTTCTCATGTTCCCATCTGTCGCGAATCGAGGCGAACTCCGTGACCAGGGCATTTCTGATCTCCTCGGCTTTTACGGGATCGGACTCTTTCGCCAGACGCTGATCCGCGGAAAGCTGCGCCTCCGCCAGTTTCGACTGGTAGATTTTATCAATTTCCGCAAGTTTCTGCTTCTTTTCTTCGGAAATCTCTTTGAGTTTTCCGCCAGTGCGTTCCAAAGCAAGTTCAAATGCACTTTTCATACGATGTTTCTCCCTGACTGTATGGTTAAAAGAATTGTAAGGACAAAATAACGATTCCCTTTCAACGTGTTCCCGTGTCCGCCCGTTATGTGAAATCAGCAATCCTGATCCATGAAATAAAAAAACAATGCATTCAACACGATTCCGTGCGAGATCGCACCGCTCCGCAAAAGCTCCCTGACTTCCGGCTGCGGGACAACCAGATGCTCGATGTCCTCGGTATCTTCCAGCTGCGGCTCGGAAACACGCCGGACATTGTCGATCTTCACCACATAACAGGTGTTATGCTGAATCGCCGGATTCGGGCAGACCTTTCCGATGATATGCGGATTCTCTCCCGCAAAACCGGTTTCTTCGAGCAGTTCACGCTCCGCCGCTTCCAGCGGATCGCTGTCCTTCCGGTCGATGCAGCCTCCGGGAACCTCAAGCTCGACCCGTCCCGAACCGTGCCGGAACTGGCGGATCATCACCAGTTCCTTTTCCGGGGTTTCCGCCACGATCACCACCCAGTCGATCAGATCCACCGTAATGAAATCATGGACAGCTCCCGTCCGGACACATTCAAATGTCTCGGAAACCATCGTCATCACGCCGGTCCGGCAGAGCTCACGCCTGTTGCCGCGTGAAATCCACTTGTTCCCGCCGTCCACGCTCATTTCTTATCCGTCACCACATGATTGAAAGGAACCGGCGGCACGAACTCGGAATCCGGGATATCGAGATTCAGCTTGAACTCCTTCAAAGTGGAAATATCAGTCTGGTTCAGACTATATACGACGGATGTTCTGGCAATCCGGATATCATCAATCCAGACATAACTCATGGTATTCGCGGAATAAAGATATTCCTTGCCGTCCACGGCATACATGATCGTTTCAAGCTTTTTGGTCAGGAATGTGCGCCCGTCCACATAAATGATATACGGAGCAATGCCGTCCACGCCCGGATCGCAGATCAGGCGATAGGTCTTGACGCCGTCCTTATAGGAGATATCAATCGTGACATGCTTGAAGATTTTCGTGATATTCACTCCGGGAGTCGCCATCTGCGTAAAAATACGCACAAGCGAAAGCGGCAGGCCGGGTTTCAGTTTTTCGCTTCTGTTTTTCAGCAGATCCACGTTCCAGCCCTGGTCGCCGTTGAAGATCACGGAGGCAATCGCTTTCCCGTCACGGTAAGTCGTCGTCCGCATCTTATCGGGTGCCTTGAACTGAATTTCCGTGGCATAATATTCCTTCTTTCCGGGCTTGACGGAAGAAAGATCCTGTTTCATTACATAGGTCTTTGCATCCCTGTAATTCCCTTTGGGATCGGTCGCGTGGTTCATCTTCGCAACCAGCTGCGCGACAGTCAGATCGGAAGGTTCCTGCGGGTCCAGTTCAAGCAGGTCGGGCCCGCATGCCGTCATTACGCCGCACACCAGTGCGGCGGCAAACAATAAAATCAGTTTCTGCATGGGATTCATAATTCCGGCTCCTTTGTTGTAACTATCTTTCAAATTAAGATCATGCATTGTAAGTGGTCGATGTGGCGGAACCGCCCGATCCGGTCCAAACCGTATGGAAATACTCTCCGCGCGGTCTGTCGATCCGTTCATAAGTATGCGCCCCGAAATAATCGCGCATCGCCTGAATCATATTCGCGGGAAGCACCTCCGTACGGGTTGCATCATAGTATGCAAGCGCACTCGAAAACGCAGGAACGGCAATTCCGCTCAGAGCCGCGGACGCCACGACTTTGCGAAGCGGTTCCTGCGCCTTTGCAAGGGCATCGGCAAAGAACGGGTCAAACATCAGGTTCGCAAGATTCCGGTCCGCCGCAAACGCCCGCTTGATATCGTCAAGGAACTTCGCACGGATAATACATCCGCCGCGCCACATCAGCGCGATATCGCCGTAATTCAGGTCCCATCCATATTCCTGTGATGCGGCGCGCATCAGCTGGAATCCCTGCGCGTAAGAACAGATTTTCGAAGCGTAAAGCGCCTGCCGGACGGCTTCGGCAAAGCCTTTTTTATCCTGCGCCTTCGGGACCGCCGGGCCTTTCAGGGACTTCGCCGCCTCCATGCGCTCCTCCTTGAGTGCGGAAAGACAGCGCGCAAATACAGCTTCCGCAATCGTCATGGCAGGAATTCCGAGGTCCAGCGCACATTCCGCAGTCCATTTGCCGGTTCCCTTCTGCCCGGCGCGGTCAAGAATGACGTCAAGCACATATCCTCCGGTTTCAGGGTCCTTTTTACGCAAAATGTCCGCGGTGATTTCAATCAGGTAGCTGTCAAGCTCGCTCCTGTTCCATTCCGTAAACAGGTCCGCCAGCTCATCCGCGCTGAATCCGCAGAGATGCCGGAGGATGAACCAGGCTTCTGAAATCATCTGCATATCGCTGTATTCGATGCCGTTGTGAAGCATCTTCACAAAATGCCCGGAGCCGTCCGGACCGACCCAGTCGCAGCAGGGTGAACCGTCCGGCGCCTTTGCGCTGATCGTCCGGAAGATTTTTTCAATATGCTCCCATGCCCGCCTGTCTCCGCCGGGCATGATGGAAGGCCCGTGCAATGCACCCTCCTCGCCGCCGGAAACACCGGCTCCGACATACAGAATGCCTTTTGATTCCAGCTCTTTCGTCCGGCGCATCGTATCCTTGAAGAAACTGTTGCCCCCGTCGATAATGATATCGCCGGCTTCCAGTTCCGGCACAAGCTGTCCGATCAATGCATCGACGGGAGCCCCCGCCTTGACCATCAGCATGATCCTGCGCGGTCGCTCCAGCGAAGCGCAAAGTTCCGCGACGGAATGCGCAGGAATGATACGCCTGCCTTTGCCGCGTCCGTTCATGAACTCATCGGTCTTGGAACCAGTCCGGTTGTAAACCGCGACAGTGAATCCCCTCGACTCCATGTTGAGAACAAGGTTTTCCCCCATGACCGCAAGTCCGGCGACAGCAATATCAGCTTTGTTTTTCATAGTCCACGATCCCCCCTTGGTTAAAGTTGCATAAGGAGAATATAGCACCCTATATGAAAATTGCCAAAGCCGATAAAAAGAAAATCACAACGATCTTGCAGCCGTCAAATCAATCCATCCCCGGGGAGCCGCTTTTCTTCCGGCGGTAAAGGCGCGGAAACGGATCGGAGAAACTCCTGCATCATTTTTGAAAAAACGGCAGAATGCATGGACTCACCCCCGCAGCGCAGTCTCGCCGACAGGCACACGGCGGCGGGGGGCGCACGCATCAT
>DXVA01000327.1 GCA_019408975.1 Lentisphaeria bacterium
GAAGCGTCAAACGGCGCGAAACCGAAAGTGGTCGGAGTTGCCTACTCCGGCGGGAAAATGAATCTGCCGGGGTGGCGACATCCTGTTGTGGTCGATCTTGCCGGAATGGAGATCCCCGAAAGCGTCCCGCTTTTGACCAATCACGAGAACAAGACGGACAGCCGGATAGGACTCATTTCTGCCGCAGTTCGGAACAATGTGCTGGAAATCACCGGGGAGATCGTCTCCGACAGCAAGGATGCGGCCGATATCATCGCGCAGGGCAAGGCAGGAGCGGACTGGCAGCTGAGCATCGGTGCGGATGTGAAAGAGTGCGAGCTGGTCAAAGGCAGCCGCGAGGTGAATGGCCAGGAAGTCGAAGGCCCGTTCTACCACATCAAAAAATCGACGCTGCGGGAGGTTTCCGTTGTTGCCGTGGGCGCGGATGCTCACACCAATATGAAAGTGAATGCGAAATTCAACCTTGTCAACCAGGAAGGAGAAGCTATGAACAACAAGTCCGAAACGAAGAGTGTTTCCGCCGTGAGCACCCCGAATGCGAATGACGCTGTACCTCCGGAGAAAAAGCCGGAACCGGAACAGAAGCCCGGCAATCCGGCAAACAAGCCCGGCGAACCGGAAAAGAAACCCGATAACGCGGAAAAGACGCCCGGACAGGCGGCCGCGGAGGCGACACCGCCCGCGATTCAGGCCTCCGCCGGGGATGTGGCGGCGACCGCCCGTGAAGCGGCTCAGAACGCCGTCAAAGCCGAACGTGAACGCATCAGTGCGATTCAGGCGATCTGCGACGGTGAATTCCCGAAAATTGAACGGGAGGCGATTGCCGGAGGCTGGACGCCGGAGGTGGTGATGAAGAAGGTGCTCGAAACGATCCGTGCCGAACGTCCCGCCGCCAATGTCAATATCAGCGTGAAGACCGCCCCGGAAGGCGGAGAGTTGCGCAAGACCATCGAAGCGGCAATGTGTCTCCGGGTCGGAGTGAGCGCCGACCAGCTGGAGAAATTCTATGGGGCCAAAACGGTGGAAGCCGGAATGGCCGAAATGGACATGCCGCTGAAGCAGCTTCTGATCGAATGTATGAAACTCGACGGCATTCCGTACAGCCGCGGCTTCGACAATGAAACGATCCGTGCGGCGTTCTCGAGTGTTTCGCTTCCGGGGATCCTGAGCAACGTGGCGAACAAGAAACTCCTGCAGAGCTACGAGGCCCAGCCGATTATCGCCATGAAGCTGTGTTCCACGGGCGACCTCAACGACTTCAAGGAGAATGATCGTTTCCGCCTGACGGATGTGGGCGATCTGCTTCCGATTGCCGCCGATGGCGAGATCAAGGACGGCGGTCTGATCGAAGAAGGTGCGAAGAACCAGCTGAATTCGTATGGGAAAAAGTTTTGTCTGACCCGCCGGATGATTATCAACGACGATCTGGGCGCATTCATGAAAGTGCCGACGGCGATGGGCAACCGGGCGGCGCGACTGATTGATCAGTTGTTTTTCAGCAGACTTCTTTCGAACCCGGCTCAGGCGGACGGCAAGGCGCTGTTCAGCTCGAGTCATAAAAATCTGCTCTCCGGCACAAGTTCGGCGCTGAGTTCCGATTCGCTCAAAAAGGCGATCCAGCTCTTCCTGGATCAGGTGGATGCCGACGGTCAGCCGATCTCGGTGGAACCGAAATATCTGCTGGTTCCGACTGCGCTCAAGCATCTCGCGATCGAACTGACGCAGGGGGCGACCCTCATCATGAGCGGCACGGACAACGCGGTTCGTCCGGCGCTGAATGTGCTTTCCGATGAAAATCTTCAGGTGATCAGTTCGCCGTATCTCGGCAACAGCGCCTACGAGGGATCCAGCCAGACCGGGTGGTATCTCTTCGGCGACCCGAAAACGGTCGATACCTGGGAGATCGGCTTCCTGAAAGGGAAGCGCACGCCGACCGTTGAGCGCGGCGAGACGGACTTCAACACCCTCGGTCTCTGGTTCCGTGTGTATTTCGATCTTGGCGTTCGCGAGCAGGATCACCGCGGCATGGTCAAAGCCAACGGGGCCGCGTAAGTCGTTAACCTTCAACCTCAAATTCAAGGAGATTTTTTACAATGCTTGCACGCTATGTTCAGAAGGGTGACGCCATTGATTACCGTCCGGCGGAGGCGGTTGCCGCAGGGGATGTGGTCATCATCGCGGATCTGATCGGGATCGCCCGGCTCGATATCGAAGCCAATACCCTCGGCAGTCTTGCAGTGGTCGGAGTGTTCGATGTTGTGAAAGCGGATAGTGCGATTCCTTCCGGCTCGACGGTCTACTGGGACGCGGGAGCGAAGAAGGCGACCACGGTCAGCGGATCGAACCACTACCTCGGCAAGGCCATTGCGGCGGCGGAGGCGGCCGATGATACGGTTCGTGTGCTTCTCAACGCCCCGTACAGCCTCGCGACGACCTTTGCCGCAGGCGATCCGATCACGGATCTGACCGACAATTCGGGCGGAACTCCGTCCGACACGATTCCCGTTCTCTCCTGTGAAAGCGGGTGTGACTGCAAACACGCGATTGCCTCGCTGACGAAGAAAACCAACACGATTCTTGCCGCACTCCGCGCGGTCGGCATCATCGCCAGTGAATAATGGGACTGCTGGAAAACGCAGCCGAATGGCTGGAATCCCAGCGGATCCGGGAGCTCTCCGTTCCGATTGTCTACCAGCGCCGGGATGGCGAAACGTTGAACATCCCGGCGACGCTGGGGCGGACGCTGTTCCGTGCGGAAAATGAATACGGCGTGACCATCCGGACGGAGACGCGCGATTTTCTGATCGCGGCGGAGGATCTGCCGGATGATCCGGAGCGCGGAGATGTGATTCTCCATGCCGGACTCCGCTATGAAGTTCTTGCGCCGAACGGCGAACCGGTCTGGCGCTGGTCCGGAACCGGGCGGATCCTGCGGAGAATTCACACAAAGGAAATCGGAGGTGCATGATGCCTGATACCCCGGATCATCGCGACTTGTGGCATGAACTCAATCAGGCGCGGCTGGATATTGCGGAACTGCGGGGAATGCTGAGTATGCATTTCTCCGAAGGACAGCATCACTATCCGCCGTGCAAACCTGCGGCGGATCTGCAGAAAACGATGCTTTCATCGCTGGCGGCGGCGCTGATCGCGCTTCTCGCGGCGGTGGGCAATATCATCATGGAATTCATACGGAGGTGAAGAGTGAGCGACATTCTGACCCTGGCGCGCGCGGTCGCGGAGGAACTCAGGGAATATAAAGCCGAGCTGCTTTATTTCCCGGAGTTTGAATTGCGTGATCTGGATGATCTGCGGATCGTTGTTGTTCCGGCCGGAACACAGTATAAGACACTTTCCCGCGCGGCACATGAAGAACTGCCGAAAGTGCAGATCGGCATATTGAAACGATGCCAGGAGGATGCGCTGGATGAAATGCTGTGCTTTGCTGAAAAACTCGGACTTGGCTTTCTGAACCGGAAACTTGCCGGAGGGACCTGTGTTTCAGTCATTTACAACCCCATCTACAGTCCGGAGCATTTGCGTGAGCGAGGGCAGTTCACCAGCGTCATTGAACTCGTATTCAAAGTGTTGAAATCGTGAAATGCCGAATTGAATTTGACGACAGGCGGATCCTGCTTGCCGTTCAAGGCGGCAATATAACAGCACTGCGGCGCACGGGAGCTTACATCCGGAAATCCGCCCGCAACCGGGTTTCACAGAGTCAGAAGGCATCCATGCCCGGCACACCGCCGAACACCCGGCGCGGACTTCTGAAGCAATCGCTGCTGTTCGGTGTGGAAAAACAGCGCCAGTCCGTTGTGATCGGACCGGCGGAATCCTTCATCGGAACAGCGATGACTGCGCATGAATTCGGCGGAATTTACCGCAAACGGCGCTATCCCAGACGGCCGCTCATGGGTCCGACTCTGGAAAAGACGCTTCCGAAACTCCCGGCTCTCTGGGAAAATTCTGTCAAAAAATAAAGAGGAGATTTTTTATGGCTATTGTACTGGGCCTTGATGCAATTCTGATGCGCGGCCCCGCCGGAACCACCGGCTCGACCGAGGTCAAAAACGTCAAGGATTTGACTTTGAATCTTGAGTCAGGCGAGGCTGATGTCACGACGCGGGCCGCGAAGGGGTGGCGGGCGTCGGTCGCGACTTTGAAAGAGGCGTCGCTTGAGTTCAACATTCTCTATGACACGGAGGATGAGGACTACAACGCCTTTGCCGACGCCTACTTCAACAACACGCCGATGGCATTGTTTGTCACGGACGGCAACGGAACCGGTCTTGACGCGGACTTCTCCATCACCGGATTTTCGATTGAACAGCCTCTGGAGGAAGCGCTTTCGGTGAGCGTCACCGCCAAACCGACCGCCTCGGAACGTGCGCCCCAGTGGACCAAGGGAAGCGGAGGCGGTGTCGGCGGATAAGAGCATCCGTTTCCCCGTATGCAGGCAATCAATCATCCAAGGAGCAACTGACACATGAAAACTTTCACGGACAATACCGGCCGAACCTGGACGCTCTCGGTCACGGTCGGCACGATCAAACGGGTGCGCGCCCTCTGCGGTGTGGATCTGGCAAACATCATCACCATGGAGAGCGGGAAAACGCCGCAAGTCGGACTGTTGGAACATCTGGCATCCGATCCCGTTCTTCTGGTCGATGTGCTTTTTGCGGTCTGCAAGCCCGAGGCGGATGCAAAAGGCATCACCGATGAGGAATTCGGCCGCGCCATGGCAGGCGACGCCATTGAGCTTGCCGCGACGGCTCTGCTGGACGAGATCATTGATTTTTTCCCCGAGGCGAAGCGAAAGGTGTTGCGGAAGATCCTCGACGCGAGCCGCCGCTTCGAGGCGCGAAGCAAGCAGGCGCTGACGGAGCTTCTCGAGGATCCGGCATTCGACGAAAAAATCGATCAGGCCCTCAATCAATTGACGATCTCATCCTCCGTCTCGCCGGAATCGCCGGAGTCAATCCCGACCCCCTGACGCTTCGGGAACTTGCCGCCCTCGCGGATGCGCGGGGGCGCTTTGAATGGGAGCAGACTGCAAGCCTGATGGCGCTCATCGTCAACCTGATGCGCGATCCGAAGAAGAACAAG
>DXVA01000328.1 GCA_019408975.1 Lentisphaeria bacterium
TTTGAAGTATTTGATTGTCTGGCAAAACAACTGGTCAGCCGCAGCAACCGGATCGTCCGGCAGAAAATCTGTCAGTTTGCCGTCGCTTCCGATCAGTATTTTGCGCGGTGTCCTGAAGTATTCCGGGTCGAGATACTCAAGATTCAACAGATTGGCATGATTTTTCAAGGCTGTATCATAGTAAGGTGTCAGCCGTGAAAAATCAAACTCATATCCGTCATTTGTCTTCCGGACACGGAGCAGTGAGCGGAACATATTGTCACGGATACCCGTTGCAAAATGGTATTTTCCCATGACCTCCATGATCTGTTCAAAACGCCGGGGGCTGAAATCCCCGTAAAAGGTCTGGATGCGGGTGCCGTGAAACCAGATGTTCATGCCCAGGCTCTTTTTTTCCGGCAGGGAAAACGGATAAACCCGGACATTCAGTGCTATTTCATGCGTTTCGCTGCCGGTTTTGAATGTCACTTTTCCCTTGTAGTTGCCGGGAGTCTGGTTCTTTTCCGTTTTCAAGGTCAGCATGACAGGCTGTAGTTTTCCTTTTGCCGGCGGCAATACCGCAGATCCGGGATAGAGCACGTCCGGCCAGTAGCCTGTATGCGTGTGGTGCCCACTGTCTCCGATATTGACATAGCCTACCGTGTTGAAGAACAATTGTGCGGCATCAATCACCGTTCCGTTCTCATTTTTCAGATCGGAACATGTCATTTCAATTTTTTCAGGTTTCCCATTCAGGTAAAAAATGACAAACTGCGCCGATTCATATTCATTTCCGGCAACATTGAGAGAAACGGAGTCCGTAAAGCTGCCGGAGAAAGGCAGATCGCGAAATACTTTGTCGCTGGAATTCACCGTTCCTATGGCGATGGAGGCATTTTTCCTGCCTTTTTCCAGATTCCATAAACAAGGATGCACATAAGTGGAGATATGAAACTCCAGTCCATCCAGCAGAGCCTCGACCTGTCTGAGAGCCTCGACTTTTTTTTCCGGTTTCTCCTCGGCGTTCGATGCAGCTTTCAAGAGACTCTCTGTTTTAGAAAGCTGTTCTTTCACATCTTTGCCGATCTTAAAATTTTTTGAAGAGGCCTTCTGCAATACAGATTTCAATGAATTTACCTTTTCCGTATTTTTCTTCAGCCCGTCTTTGATATCATAGAGTTGGTCAATGACATATCCGCGACAGATATTGTGTTTCATTCTCAACCAGTCAATGTTAAGGGACAATACCTTTTCCCCGCCGTTGTCCAGATTGTATTCCAGGGTCACTGGAATTTTTTCTCCTGCCTTCAGCTCATATTGCTGATCCATTACCTTTTCTTCCCTGACAGGTTTGAGCCAGGAACGCCGGCGCAGCTGTTCCCGACGCTTTTCCGGGTCCGTTTCATCTTCCGTCAGCGTTGCTACGACGCGAAGTTTCGCCGGACGCTGCGAAGTATTTCTGATGGTGAAGCCGTAAATGTTTTTCCCGTTGCGGAAGCGCTGTATTTCCGGCTTTCCGATCTGCATGTCGCCGTAAGGCATACCGGCAAATTCACATGGCATGAACTCGCTGTGGAAACCGTGCGAACCGGGAGCCCAGCTTGTCACTTCTGCAGAAGTGGAACTGACGCGCCCCAGATTCATTCTGATCGTATCGCCTTTTGAAGGGGTGCTGCTCAAAAGCCCGGGCTCCGACTCGGCGAACATCTTGAATGGAATCTTTACTTCCGCATACCATGCCTTGTCGTCTTTTGAAGTTCTGACCTGCCAGTTGCCGTTCCAGGTGTTGTCACGCTGAAACTTGCCGGGTGCCGACAGAAGATTTCTGGCATCCTCCTTCGCGCCGGATGGAACAATCCGCAGATGATAATAGATTTTGTCCGATCCGGGTTGGAAGAGCATGATTTCCAGACAATCGTCATTGCCTGCAATCGGCACGTCGACCGTCTGCCCGGCAGGGAGCCCCGTAATGATTTTCCCGATATTTCCGTCCTTGCAGGTGAAGCCCAGATAAATGGCGTCGACGTCGTAGAAAATCTTGACGGAAGTCTGGTTCATAACAGTTTTTGATGAAGTTTTGCCGTTGAATGCTGTAACGACGAAATCCGGAATCCGGGCAGCCTTTTCCCAGACTTTGTCATTCAGTTTCCCGTCCAGTTTATATCCCGTGGAAGCGGTTTCCACACGGGGAACAACAAAATTCTTCCCCACCGTTCCCTGTTCTGCGGCAAATGCCGCAAGCGGCAAGCACAGCAATGCACTCTGCAACGCTTTTTTCATGAGTTCCTCCTCTTTTTGAGTAATTCAGCTAAAAAGATAACCATTCAGTATGGAAACTGCGGCGGCTTTGCACTCGTTTCCCAAGGACGGACTAAAGCCAGAAACATACGGTCATTGTGTGTATCAAGCAGTTCGGTCTTTTTCACTGTCAGCACACGGCCGTCCGCAGTAAGTGTATTCATCTTATTCATATGCAGGAAACGGAATGATGTCGTTACCGGGTCTGTTTTCAAATGATCATACTGGAATCCGTCCGGTGCATATCTGTGTTCCGCAATCAGCAGTTTATAGGAAGGTTTTTCGATTCTGCTGAGTTTCAGTCCGCCGGGATATTTCGTCCAGTCGAAGGCATATCCCATGAAACAGTTTCTGTTTACGGCATAACATCCGTATCTGAAATTTCCAGTGGCAACCATGGAATCATCGGAAGCAAAGGATTTGCAGATCACAAGTTTCGGGGTTCCTATATACTGCCAGGCGGGACCGTCTTTTTCATACCATGTCTTGCCGGAGCCGGCAGAACTGTTTCCCACGCTGACATCATCTCTTTGAGGAAAACAGTAGTCCTGAAAATCTGAAGCATATTGATTGACGACAAGATTCAGCTGGCGCACATTGTTCAGGCAGAAAGTTCTCAACGCGGCACCTTTCGCCTTGTTCAGGGCGGGAAGCAGCATCGCCGCAAGAATGGAGATGATCGCTATTACGATAAGGAGCTCTATCAGGGTGAAAATTTTCATTTTCACCCTGGAAGTAAGAACAGAAGAACAGGGAACACGAAAGGAAGAAGTAGGGAAACATTTGAACAATCGAACAATCGAACAATTCAACAATTGAATGAAGAAAGAAGAAATAAGATCAGGGGACTGGCAACGTTCTGCCCTGTCCTGCTGACGGAATGAAATACCAATTTTACAACTTTTCCTCATAAGGAGCTCTATCAGGGTGAAAATTCTTGTTTTCAGCCTGCAGAACAAGAATATGGAACCGTGAACAGAGCAGACCGTCTTTCTGCTTTTTCTTATGCGAGATTCTTCCGGATAGAACTCTTTTTGTTTCATTTAAGCACCTTTTCTTATCATGCTGGTTAAAACTTCCAGAGAGTTTATGAAAAATCCTCCCTCCTTCTGAAGAATACTTTCTTTTTGATCCCTGCGGATGATGACTCCGTATCCAATGCCTGCTTTCAAGGCAGGACGCAAGTCATATTCCGGCTCGTCGCCGATCATCATCGTCATATCAGGCGGATAGCCGTATTTTTTAAGAATATTCGGGTAGTAGTTTTCGGAAAATTTGCCGAGCGGATCAAGAAATTCATTACCGGAATGGCAGCGGGTTATAAACTCACAACCGTTCCGGTCAGCGATCCCCCCGACGGCAAGTTTGGCAAGTCCTATAAACAGTGAATTTGTTGTTGCCATGCAGATGGGAATCTTTTTTTCTTTCATTGCCCGGAGAAATGCAACGGTATCGGCAGGGATGGATATATAATCTGCCAGGTCATTCTTCAATGATAGGAAATATCGTTCTTCATCAATCCCCAGGACAGGCAGGAATTTCGAAAGACAATGAAAGCCCGGGTCGCCGCAGGCACGAATTTTCCGTTCTGCTTCTTCCTCCTCAATGGAATACTGTTCCATAACCAGTCTGACAAGATGTTCCAATGGAGTCAAAGCCATGGTTTTTCTTTTGCCGCCGACATCCGTCATGGTTCCGTCGACATCCATCAGAATGATATTTACTTTCAGTCTTTTCATCCAGTTTTATTCTCTATGGTAATATTTTTATCTGATGTATATTTATGCAACACTATAATTATATTCCAGGTTTTTCACTTTGTCAAGGGGTAAAAGAAAATCTTTTTCCATATTTCCAAATTTCCAAATTTGCGTTTTTTTTTTGTGTGTGTTCGGTGCTTCCGGCAGTATATTGAACTGAAACAGCCTGAAATTTTCCGGGAGACATAGAATGAATAAGTATGAGCTCAATTTTTTTGATTCTTCCGCTCTTGAAACGGGATGGTCAGCCTCATGTCAAAACGTAATGTGTCTTTACTGTTGGCAATCAGCATGCGCAGGGCATTCCGCCCTAAAACAATACTGTCGCTTTCCACGTTTACCGCCGCAAGATTGAGATAACGGTCGTCATTGACTTCTTTGCCGTATCGGATGACAAATACATCCTCCGGACAGCGCATCCCGTGTTTATGAAGATACTCCATTGTTCCGATGAATGCAGGTTCAGTCAGCAAAACGCAATCAGGATGGAAAGAACTCATTTTTTCCATAGCTCTGTAACCATTTTCCTCGGGGTCGGTGATGTGCAGCAGGTTTTCAATCGCATTGGAGTGGGACCGGCGGCATGCTACGGTGGCGGCAAAAAGCTCCATGGAGATCAGGCGTGTCGCCGAATTGGAAATGATGCCGATTCTCCGGCAGCCGTAATCTGTTGCCAATTCCAAAGACCGCTGTATCGCACGATGGTAATTGCTGGTGACGCATCCGAAGTCGCCGGAAAAATCATAACTGCCGACAACAATGATGTTGCCATTGCATTTCATGGATACAGAATCCAGATATTCCTGGGAACAGCAGCCGGTAATGATTAATCCGTCTCCCGGCTGCGGACAGAACCATCTTTTGAAACTGGCCGGGTCTTTTTTCAGGCCGACAATTACACGCAATCCGAAACATTCCGCTTCAGACTCGATCCCTTCAAAAACATTAAAATAAAACGGATGGGAGAACTTCTCTCCGATCACGGCATACCAGACGCTGCCGACTTCGCGCGATGCAAAGCCTCTGTCAATTGCATCGCCCACATAAATTC
>DXVA01000329.1:0-862 GCA_019408975.1 Lentisphaeria bacterium
TATTTGTGGTGTGTGCGGTCCATGCTCGTGACGATGACTTTGTCGGGTTTGAGCTCCGCAATCATTCTGTCGAAATCCTGCGCCTTGTAAGTCGGAAGCGGCGCAATGCCGAATTCTTTCTGGAGACGGTTGTTCCAGTAATCCATACGGGCCTGGTTCGTGTCACAGAGCCCGACCAGTTCGCCGACGTCCTTGAAATCGCCGCAAAGCGCATTCAGATACATGGAACAGCGTCCGCCGGTTCCAACCTGCACATACTTCTTTCTTGTCATTTTTGGAAAATCCTTCCTGTTTTTGAAGTTTCCGTTAAAATATTATAGAAAAATCTTTTTTCAAGTGCTCCATTTATTATAATTGCCAACGTTGGCAATTTCAAGAGAAAAAAGAAAAATTATCTAAAAAAAGAAAGGAAGGGCGGACAATGGCTCCGCCGGAAAGGACGGACGGCGCAGAATACGGGGTAAACAGCAAAGAGCCTGAGCTCAGTCTTGTCTGTCCTTTCCGGTTCTTTTTTATCCATCCGGTCCTTCCGGCGGAATTCTGCCGGGCTTGCCGTACTCTGCCGATCTCTCTGAAAAAATCATTTTTTTTTGCAAATGCCTATTGACAAAACAGGAAAATCCATTATAATTAAAAGTGGTAAGCACTGGTAAACATCATCAAGGTGATTTTCAAGATGAACTGTAATTTCAATGCGGCAATCAAGCAGTATGCCTACAATGAGCTGCTGCGCCATCCGGACGATTCGGTCAGGATCAAGTCGGAGCGGGAATTATGCCTTCTCTACGGGATCAGCCGTCCGACTGTGCGCAAAGCGCTGGCTGAACTGGAACAGGAGGGCGTCCTGATCATCCGGCACGGC
>DXVA01000329.1:872-5078 GCA_019408975.1 Lentisphaeria bacterium
CACCAACCCTGCGGCAGTCAAATACCGGCAGAATCCGAGCTGGCGGCGCACCGTCGGGATTCTGCTCGGTTTTGGGAATTCGCTGATTTTCGACTCTTACTCCTGGGAGGTGGTTCACGGCGCGCAGCAGATTCTCGAGCGAAACGGCATGGTGGTGCTTCCCCTGCTGCAGCTCGCCGGAACCGATGACAAAGCGACGGAGGAAATTCTGCGATTGCAACTTGATGCGGTATTATGGCTTCATCCCAACGCCGGACGTCTTGAGGTGATTCAACGGCTCGAGGCGGAAGGTCTGCCGGTGGTCTGCGTCGGACGGGACCCGGGAAATTTTCCGGGAACGGTGATGTACAATTACCGTGAATGCGGCAGGAATCTGGCACGCCATTTCCTGAAACACGGACAGCGGAACCCTCTGCTTGCAGCCGACGGCAGGCAGACCGTGTATCAGGAGCTTGTCCGGGGATTCGAGGAGGAAATGGAAAAAGCCGGAAACGTTTTCGAGTCACGGCAGCTCCTGCTGAATCTTGATTCTCTGGAGGAGGACATCCTGCGTTTACGTGAAGAAAAGAGAGAGTTTGACGGAATTTTTGTCTTTGCCGAGCTGATCTGGAAAGTGGAGGAAATTTTCGACCGCTGTTATCAGAAAGGTTTTTTCCGGAAAAAGCATCCGGTGGTCGTCTATGCGCTCCGTTACGGCTGGCGTGAGTCCGCCTATCTGGATATCAACAGCATCCGCCTTGGGAATCTGGCGGGGGAATATCTGGAAGCGCGGCTCCGTGGAATTCCTTATCGCGGCACATTGCGCCCTGTCGCCCAGGTCATAAAAAACTGTTCCAAAGAAAAATCAACCCAAAGAGGAGAGTAGAAATGAAAAGCGGAAGGAACTATTTCACACTGATAGAGTTGCTGATTGTAATAGCGATCATCGCCATTCTTGCGGCAATGCTGATGCCAGCATTGAGCAAGGCAAAGGAGCAGGCAAAAAATATAGCCTGTCTCAGTAACCTGAAACAGCAGGGAGTCGCGACAGCCGCCTATACCTTGGATTATGACTATTATCCGAGTCTAAACAATTACTTCTATGCGATGAGCCATGCACGTCTTACTTGGAAATACAGCCTTGCCCCCTACCTGAATATAAAACTTGATCCAAACATTTCCAATCGGAACCAGCAATCCGCACTTGGGAAAGGGGTTCTTAATTGTCCGTCATGGCAAAACGGAGTCAACCGTATAGGAAAAGGCTATCTGATCACGGATGATTTTTCGGCATGGAGAGGGGGATATGGCTACAGTGTGCCGGGAAAAGGCTATCTGGGCTATTCCAACAATTCCGGCACCGTCAACGAATGGATCAAAACGCGCCAGGTGACGCGTCCCGCGGAAACGGTCTGCACACTGGATGCTGCATGCCCGATGACAAGAGACAATGACACCAGTTTCATGGCGAATTCCTATACCTATCAGAATGACAATGAACGTCCCGGTGTCCGCCATGCCTTCGGGCTCAACATCAACTGGGCGGACGGTCATGCCGGCTATATGACCGAAATGGCACTGCGAAATGGAAAAACCAGTACCAAGGGAACCGCATTTTCCGGACCTTACTATTACTTCAAAAGTGAGAAATAAAAGGCTGAATTTATGAAACTGTATGATTTATATCTATCCGTCGTCATTCTTCTGGGAAACACTCTTTGCGGCGCAGAATTCATTGCAGGAATGAAAACGGAAGACTTCAACATGCGTTATGACAAGATCGAACGGGCAAAAGCCGAAAAACAATGGTCGCCGGCATCCGTATCTGCTTTGGAACGTACAAAAATTCTGCAACAGGCAGACAAAATCACAGAGGGATTCGTTTACTTTTATGATAAAGAACCAGTCTTTGTGGGCAAGAACGGAATCGACTGGTTCGGCGGTCAGAAGAAACATCAGGAATGGGTTGCCCAGCTGAACCGTTTTTTCATGCTCGAATCACTCGGCAGGGCATACATTCTTACAGGTGAGGAACGTTATGCGAAACGTGCCGGAGAACTCATTGACGACTATTGCCTGTTCCTGAAAAAACATAATTACTGTTTCTTTGATCCTCAGGGCAACAACCGCCTCAATCTTTCCATGCGAATCAACAACTGGATTCTCGCACTGCGGCAAATGGGTTCAAGCAAAGCGTTCGATGATACCTTCCTGAGCCGTATGAACGAGACACTGAGCCGCCAGCTGGACAGCCTTCGCAAAATCACAAAACCGGGCGCGCACAATTTCTTCGCTGTCCAATCTCATACGCTCCTGACTGCCGGGCTGAAACTGCCGAAGCTGCCGGGCGCCGACGAAGCCTTGAAACACGGTTCCAATGTATTTGTCGAGAGCATGAAACTTCAGTTCCGGCAGGATGGGACGCAAGTGGAAAACACCTGCAATTATCACCAATGGATGCTTGAACTCGCCGGACATGTCAAGCAGCTTTCCCGCATAGACAGCCGCCTAAATCCGGGCTTGACGGAACAACAGTTTCGAAATGCTCTTGATTTCTGCCATCTCGCCAAGGGCTGGGGAATCAATGACGACCGTATTCCGGCGCGTTTTCCGGTATTCTACCGGCTTCCGGGGATGTTCACCGAACTTGCCGAACGCTTTGATCTTCCCGGATGGAAACCGCCGGAGCGTCACTCGTTTGCCGATGCGGGGCTTTTCTTTGCAGGCAATGACCGGGAAATGCTGTTTTTCGATGCCGCAACCGGCTCTGCCGGGCACCAGCACAATGCAAGACTCAATACACTGTATTCCGCATACGGATATGCCGTCATAGCAGACTATGGAATAAAAAACTATGAGCGCACCTCGCCGTTCAACCGCGCGGGAATGGAAACCGCCTCACATGCAACATGTCAGCCGGATGATCTTATCCAGTTCAACCGTCCTGATGCGGCACGCACTCTTCTGGCAGTCAATCAGGCTGATTTTGCCGTATTCAAAGGAGAATACAAGGAAGGATATGGAAAATGGGGAAAACTCGGACCGGGCGATCATCCGGAAATTCGTGCACTGCATCAACGCACTCTTGTATGGCTCCCTGCGGAATATATCCTCATCATAGACCGTCTGACTGGGCCGGACGTCGCAAAAGCAACGCACTGGAATTTCAATTTTCCGATACCCTGTCAGGAAAAATATTCGCTGAATACGCAAACCGGGGAATTCAAATCGGAAAATGGGAGACAACGCCCGAATTTCACAATTCGTCTGCTCGGCGCATTTTCTCCTTCCGGTAAATCCCCCGAGTTTAAATTAATACGGTATTACGGACAGAAGAAACCGTTGTACCGAGGATGGAGGGGAACACGTCTTGACGGAATACCCATGCCGCTCTTAAGCTTTCAGGGAAACTCTCTCGAAAACGGAAGCAGCGCCGTATTTCTGATTGCGGCACGTCCCCTCGGAGAACCTGCCCCGGAATACAGAACTGTTTCCGCCGGAAACGGATGGCTGGAAATCCTGCGCCCCGACGGAGGACGAGACTACTGGACTCGTATGAAAGAAAAATCGCCCGTTCCATTTGAAGGCGAAGCTCTACTGATTCGCTACGACAGACACGGCAGGGCATCTTCCTGCTTCGGGATCAACCTCAAACGCTGTGGAAAGCAGCGCTTTCAAACACCATTCAGCGGATTTCTCAAAGAAATTCTCTGATCAAAACAAAAACAGTCAGCTGATATGATGAAAAATAAAATTAAGGTGGCAATGATCGGGCTGGACACCAGCCATGCAGTAGAATATACGAGACTTATGCAGGACCCCGCGATTCCGGCAGACAGGCGTGTCGGCGGAATGGTGGTTGAGAAATGTCTCCGGTTCGAGACTCCGTTCCAGAACCGGGCTGGGCTGGACCGACGTCAGCAGACACTCGAACAACTCGGAGTTGCGGTAAGCACAGACTTCGATTCCGTCACAGCGGATTGCGATGCTGTCATCATGACAATCAATGATCCGTCAAAACATCTGGAATACTTTGAAAAATGCGCCTCACTCGGCAAGCCGGTTTTCATCAACAAACCGTTCGCCGATACGCTTGAAAATGCATTGAAAATCATAGAAACGGCAGAAAAACACAGCATTCGCTTTTTTACCGCTTCACCGTTGCGTTTTGATTACGATCTCGCCAATGCGCTGAACAGAAATGTTTCGCCGCAAACCGTAATTGTA
>DXVA01000033.1:0-3933 GCA_019408975.1 Lentisphaeria bacterium
ATATACACATCGGGATTGCGGACCATGCAGTCAATATGAACCGGTGCGTCGTTATCGCCGCCCATGCCCCGGCTGTTGCCGAAAGCAAGATGGATCGTGCCTTTGACTTTTTCGTCTTCCAGCAGGTTGCCGCTGATCTTCAGAAACGGATTCGTGCCGATTCCGAATTCGGCAAGGATAAAGCCTTTCTCGCCGACGGCGGCAAGCATCTTTTCCAGAGCTTTGCCGCGCTCGCCCTCAAATTTACAGGCGGAGCCGTCTTTCACCGTGATGGTGCATGGGGGATCTCCTTCCTTCCACGGGAAACTGCCGATGGAGGCGTCCACTGCAATTTTCCCGTTTGCCGTTCCGGGATTCGGAACTCCGTAGGCTTCGCCGGCAGGGATGTTGCCGACATTGCCCGCATCGGAATACATGGCGTCGTCGTTTTTATAAGGGACAAGCCCGATCTCGAATTCGATATCGGTTCCGAGTTTCGTCACGACTCTTACCTTGTGGTGCCTGTCCGGAAAACAGGCGATCCACTTGTTTCCGTCGGCATGAAGCTGTTCCGGCTCCACTTTCATGGCGCGCGTGAAAATATCGTCCGTAATGCCGGGCAGAGTACAGCCGCGCGTTCCATTTTTCCGGGCACGGGTCATCGCGGCACAATGCGTGAGGGAATTGACTGTCGCGCCGATCACCACATTGTGGTGCATCATCATTTCGATCGTTTCCGCATCCGGATCGGCTCCGTTGCGGGCGGTGATCCCGATCATGCGCGGCGTCAGGAGCAAGCCGAGTTTTCCCGCCGCCTCCATGAACGCATGGGCAATGTTGACCGTAGTCTTGTCATAAATCAGGAGAGTCGTTTCATTTTTCCTCACGCGGATGGATTTCGCCAGAACCGCTTCCGCAGAATCAAGCATCTCCCGCTTCATCGCTCCGGGGAGCAGGTCCCAGGAGGAAACGGCATTCTTCGGATTCGGCTTCGAGATCGTGAGCTGAGGCGGAGAAATGGAAATCTTCGTGCCCGGTTCCACGTTGTCCGTAATCCAGACATTGCCGCCGATGATTGCATCGTGCCCGACCGTCACCGCGCCGAGAATCGTGGCGCCCGCATAGATCGTCACGTTGTCCTCGATCGTCGGGTGGCGCTTGTTGCCTTTGATGATCTTGCCGCAGGCGTCTTTCGGAAAGGAAAGCGCACCGAGAGTGACCCCCTGGTAAATCTTCACGCCGGAACCGATTTCGGCGGTTTCGCCGATCACGACGCCGGTTCCGTGGTCAATGAAAATGCCGCGCCCCAGGCGTGCTCCGGGGTGAATGTCGATTCCGGTGATGCGGTGTGCATACTCGCCGAGCATACGGGGGATCAGCGGCACTCTTTTTTCATACAGGCGATGCGCAATACGCTGAATCGTGATTGCTTTAATTCCGGGATAGCTCAAGACGATTTCATCCAGTGTTTTCGCCGCGGGATCGCCGTCGAACGCCGCCTGAATGTCAAGTTTCATGCGCACGCGGATCTCGGGAAGCGAGGACAGCAGGTAGAGTGCCGCCTCCTCCGCTTCGCGCAGGCAGTCGCAGCCTGGTTTGTTGAAAATATCGCAGTTGTAACGGAATGAGCGGAAAATCACATCGCGCAGTTCATGATAACAGCGGGAGACGATCTCGCCGACGGAATATCTCAGGTTGTTGAGGGACTGCGGCTCACGCTCTCCGAAACCGGGGAACACGATTTCGAAAAGGTCGCGGAGAACCGCGAGGATTTCCGACTCGCGCGGCAGGTTGTTGCCCTCGCTGTGATTTACCCCGCTGCCGTCTGAATAGGTCTGGCATATTTTTTCCACCAGATCATCAATGTATTCCGTGGAAATGCGGCTGCCGCACAGGGCATTTCCTTTATTGCAGTCTGTCATGAAAAACTCCTATTCTATGTTCTGTATCTGCTCGCGGATCTGCTCCACTTCGGTCTTGAGCTGGACGATCAGCGGCGAAACCTCCACGGACGCCGCTTTGTTGCCGAGAGTGTTGATCTCGCGGAAAATTTCCTGTGTCAGGAAGTCCATGTTCCTGCCGAGGGACTCCCCATTGTTGTTCAGGAAGGAAAGATAGTGGCTGAAATGGCTGCGCAGGCGCGTGATCTCTTCGGAAACATCACACTTGTCGGCAAAAATCACCAGCTCGCGCAGGACCCGGTCATCGTTCAGGTCTATCTCAAGCCCGGCGTCTTTCAGTTTCTGCATCAGCCTGTCACGCTGCTGAATGGGAAGTTCCTTCACCAGCGGTTCGATTTGGTTGACGGTTTCCGAAAGATGTTCTATCTTGGAAACCAGCGTTTTCCTGAGATTCTCCCCTTCGGTTTCGCGCATTTCGATCAGTTTGTCCAAAGCGTTTGAACATGCCTGAAGCAGCACCGCCGCATTTTCCGGCAGTGAGAAATCAATGGAGGACTGATCCACGATTCCCGGAACGAGAAGCATTTCGGAAAGGCTCAGGGAGCCGCCGAGATCGAATTCGGCATTGAGGTCCAGCGCCTGATCCACCAACGCCCGCACATTCGCGCGGTTGATGCTCAATGTTGCGCCCGCAGGAGTATTCTTCGCAGAAACGACCTCGACGCGGAGCGTCAGAGCGCCGCGGCTGATTCGCGCCGCAACCGCCTGCCGGATCAGCCCCTCACAGGAAACCATGTCGCGCGGCAGATTGAATTTCAATTCAAACTGCTTGCGGTTCACAGAGGATATTTCGACACGGAACGCAAGGGTTCCATCTGCATTGGACGCTTCTCCGCGTCCGAAACCTGTCATGCTTCTCATTTTTTCTCCGTTTCTGTTTTTACCGCGGGCGGAGCCGCTTTTTCTTCCCGGTTTCCGGTTGTCAGGTCTTTTTCCGCCTCGTCCACAACAGGCGCATTCTTTACGATAAAACGGTCAAGGCGCGTCTTGTCCAGATACATTCCGCTCATAGGGGACCAGCCGGCAAGTGTTTCGCCGCCGAAACCGGTGATCACAATGAAATGATTGGAATCATCCCCTTTCCAGATCAGGGAATACTGAATTTTCCCGGTATCCTGCGAAAGGCTCTTCAAATAAGATTCCCAGGCGGAATCGTCAATGTTGTCACGTTTCTGCATGTATTTCATGTTGAAATCGGTCCTGACGACCTCCGCTTCGGAAAAACGCACCCGGTTTCGTTCCGTTCTGGAAAGATAAAGCATATTGTTCATCACATACATCACTGCCGCCCTCCGCGCATTTTCATAATCCTTGTCGACAGGCACGGTCGTCTTGTAAATCAGCTTCAAGGGTTCCCAGAACTGCATGGAACGTTCTCCTGACCCGATGACTACCACGGAATAGCCGAGCCCGGGAGGATTCCAGACGAAAGAGGACGCCATGAAATCATGATATGGGGCTTTGACCGGTTCCTGGTCCTGCAGATTACGCGGCAGGTGCGCATATTCTTCAAAGGCCATCGGCTGATACGGGAAAATCTCGTCCTCCCATATTTCCGGTGTGGCATAACGGATGAAATTGCGCTGCGGTTCCGTAAGGTCCTTGGTGCGCTCCAACGCATAAGCCCGCGCCTTTTCCACGGCGTTATCGGTATAATCGGTGCGGCACGCAGCGCCGGCAGCCAGCAGTAAAAAAAACAGTGCCGCCATCGCACTTCTGAATTTCTGCATTCTCTCATCCTTTCCTGTCGAGGTTAATGATACACAGCCATAATATAATCCCAAACAACGAGGAAACAAACCGCATGAGGAATGATTCATGAAAAAACATTGACGGCGGCTGTGAATGTGAGAGTGCGGAGGGATCGGCATCAGTGCCCGCTTGATTTACTCTTGTTCCGCTGTTTGTCACAGGAATTCCAGCCCGGCGCCGATGAACAGCATTCCGCCGAGAACTCCGGCGAGCGCGATATGATGTTTGCCGTAAGTCTCCG
>DXVA01000033.1:3943-22886 GCA_019408975.1 Lentisphaeria bacterium
CCATCGGAAGCAGTTCATCGAACGAAATGTAGATCATGACTCCGGCGACAACTGCAAACAGAACGGCAAGCAGGGTCGGAGTCAGGAACGGCAGGAGGAAGAAAAATCCGACTAGCGCCCCCGCCGGTTCGGCGAGCCCGGAAAGCAGAGAGTAAAGCAATGCCTTTTTCCGGCTGCCCGTGGCGTAAAGGATCGGAACTGCGACGGCGATTCCCTCGGGAATGTTGTGAAGGGCAATGGCGATGGCGATCGGGATTCCCAGCTCCGTTCCGGAAAGCCCTGCGGCAAAGGTCGCGAGCCCTTCCGGAAAGTTGTGGATTCCGATGGCGAGGGCGAACAGCACCCCGGCACGTCCGAATTTCGCACGTTCGTTCTGTTCGGCATGTTCGGCATGTTCCACTTCATTGTTGCTGCGGACATGGTGCGGATTCTCGACTTCCGGTATCATTTTGTCGATGATGAACGTCACAAGGATGCCGAATGCGAAAGCTCCGACGGCAAACAAGCCGCCGCCGAGTTGCCCATACCCCGCCGCCAGCCCGTTCCGCGCCTGCGCCATGAGTTCCACAAGCGAGATGTAGACCATGACCCCGGCGGAAAATCCAAGCGATGCGGAAAGAAAAGTCCCCGAATCGCTGTTTTTCCTTGTGAAAAAAGCGATAAGCCCTCCGATTCCCGTGGACAGACCGGCAAACAGAGTCAGCCCGAATACAAATAAAAACTGTTCCAATGTCACTGTCATCATCGTCCCCCTCTTTTCTGCAATATATCCTCCCCGGCAGAAAAATGCAAGCGGTGAAACTCCGGGAGCAGTCTGCGCTGTCAGCCGTCCGGCAGGCAGGCGTTCCCGATATTGTACCCGCCTTTTTCCACCACCTCCGGTTTCCGTAGAGCGGAATTCCATATCCGGAAGTATGACAATATGGCGAATTAAAATTACGCTTTCCCATTGAAAAAATCCTGACAGGCTGTATTTTATATAGTTTATCTAAATTTTTGGAAAGGATATTTGAGAATGAGCGAAGAAAACGTTCAGAATACTCCCGAGCAGAAGCCCGAGGATATTTTCGCACAACGCGCGGCAAAGGTTCGGGAGCTTGCCGCCGCAGGCATTCTGCCCTTCGGAAGACGCTTTGACAATGTGCAGATGACCGCAGACGTCAGAAAGAATTTCCAGCCGGAAGCGGAAACGCAGGAGGAAGTCACGATCGCAGGCCGCATGACGGCATTCCGCGCCATGGGAAAATCCATTTTCGCGGATATCAGAGACTCTTCCGGCAGAATGCAGATTTACGTTCAGCGCGATCAGATCGGTGAGGATGATTTCAAGGTCTTCAAGAAACTTGATCTCGGCGACATCATCGGTGTGACCGGCGAACCTTTTACGACGCGCACCGGAGAACTCACTGTCAAAGTGCATAAATTCACCCTTCTCAGCAAATCCCTGCGTCCCCTGCCGGAAAAATTCCACGGACTCACCGACATCGAGCAGAGATACCGCCAGCGTTATCTCGACCTGATCACGAACGACGACAGCCGCAAGGTGTTCATGCAGCGTTTCGCTATTCTTTCCGAAATACGCAAATTTCTTGCATCCAAGGGATTCCTTGAAGTCGAGACGCCGATGCTCCAGCCGATTCCCGGCGGTGCAAACGCAAATCCGTTCAAAACATTCTATGAAGCGCTCAACAGCCCGATGTACATGCGCATCGCTCCCGAACTTTACCTCAAGCGGCTGCTGGTCGGCGGCTTTGAAAGAGTATTCGAACTCAACCGCAACTTCCGCAACGAAGGGATCGACCGCAGGCACAATCCCGAGTTCACCATGCTGGAAATCTATCAGGCATACGGCGACTGCCGCTCCATGATGGACCTCATTGAGGAGATGGTCACGACGATTGCCATGAATCTGTTCGGGACGCTGGAAATTCAGCATCCCGGCGGCAAAGTCATCAACCTGGCGCGCCCCTGGCGCCGCGCTCCTTACCGCGACCTCATCAAAGAGCGGGCGGGGGCAGACTGGTTTGAACTGACCAGAGAGCAGAAAGCGGCAAAAGCCAAAGAAATGGGGCTTACGATCACGCCTGAAATGGAAGAACGCGACATCACGCATGAAATCTATGAAAAACTGATCGAGCAGACGCTGATCCAGCCGACCTTTGTGACACGTCTTCCGGCATATCTTGTCCCGCTGGCAAAAGCCTGCGAGGACGATCCGACTGTGGTCGATGTCTATGAGCTTGAAATCAACGGGCAGGAGATTTCCCCCGGATATTCCGAACTCAACGATCCGATCGAACAGCGCAAGCGTTTTGTCGAGCAGGCGGTTCATGACGGAAAGGATCTTGCAATGGCGATTGACGAGGACTTCCTTACCGCGATGGAGCACGGAATGCCTCCCGCGGGCGGGCTGGGACTCGGTGTTGACCGTCTGATCATGCTTCTGACGGGTGCGGAGTCCATCCGCGATGTTCTGCTTTTCCCGCAGATGCGCCTGAAGCAGTGACAAATATCATAAGATCATAAAAAAAAACGGGTCTCCGGTTTTGTTTCGGAGGCCCGTTTTTATATTTTGCAGGCGGAACTTTATTCCCACAGCAGGAGGAGCGGCCATTTGTGGGGACGGTTGAAGCAGCCTTTGCCGTCTTCGGCAAGAGTCAGCCCCGAGGTCATGCGTTTTTCTCCTTTGGCGGCAGGATCGTCGACATTCGGCGCGAATAGCCCGAATCCTATGACATAGCCCTTCCGCATACGCGCCGGAAGCAGATATTTTGCAGGAAAGAATACACGGTAAGTGTACCCGTCCGCATTTCTTGTGAATGTCGAGGGAATATCCTTCGCGACCGTGTTTTTCTGCGGCGCTTCGGTTCCGAGCCCGAGCTGCTGGTCTACGAGATGAGCGCGATATACGCAGGCGGAAGTTCCCGCATGGTTCGGGAAGATTCCGTATTCATAGTCGTTTTCATCATACCCCTGTTTCTGTCTGGTGCGTGCATCGGCAAATGTGTCGATGTAAACCTGCAGGCAGTCGTTGTTCCAGCGTTCTTCCATGCGGGGATATTCTTCATGCACGAAGTTCCGATCCCTGACGTTGACTTCAAGGAAAAGCCCCTGTGTATTCCATGCCACGCGGAACGAACCGTCTGTTTCTGTCCGCTTTCCGGTGTGCTTCGTGAAAACCACAGCGGGGAGCTTTGACCAGTCGATATCGGAAAGAGTGACCCCGTCTTTGAGCTTCCGGCAGTAGAACCCGTCGAACGAACTGTCTGCCTTGAACTGCGACTGCCCTGTTTTGAATTCAATCGGAATCTTCTGGTGCCGGATTTCCGTATCTTTCAGCGGAACGGGGAGAGGCTGGGGCAGGGAGCCGGAAGAACTTCCTTTCACGGTGATGCCATGTCCGTTCAGGGTGCCTGCAAGATCACGGGAAACGAGATTTTCAACCGTGATTTTCATTTCCGTTGGCGATACCGGACGGGATGAAACCAGAACCGGCGTGATGCCGTCTCCCGATACGAGCGAAGCGTTTTCGAACGCTTTGATCATGTCCGCAAGCGTGCCGGGTTTTCCTCGAAAGAAAAATGGAAAGGATGTAACCGGGAACGTGATTTTTCCCTGCGAGACGGCTCTGGGCTGATTCATCAGGTCGAAAGCGCTTTCGAGGGCAGTGCCGAAATCCGCTTCCGCAACCGGAGCATCGACCCTGCCGGAATCGATCCGTTCCTGATGGCACCAGAGTGCCGCGACGGGGCGTTTCCGTTCATCCTCGAAGATGTAGCAGCGTATGAACGGAGCGAACCGCACTTCTTTTCTGAACCGCGAGTTGCCGAGCAGGTTGCCGAGCGTGTTGGAGACGATCTGCGATGCAAACGGCGTCAGGTAAAGATCCATGTCGAAATTGTTCATCGCGCCGGATTGAACCGAGAAGATGCGGTCCGAGTATTTCAGTGCCATGAGCCAGCTCCGGGCGCGCCATGCCGCCGAAAGCTTTTCGGTCCATCCCATATCGTAAGAGATTGCACCGTTGTGCCAGCTCCGCGGAGTGCCCTGCCAGCTTGAGGATTCCGTTCCCCACTGGGGGATGTTGTAGGCTCCCCAGTGCATCATTTCCGGGAAAAAGACGGGAGTGTCTTTGTATCCGTTTCTGTCCAGCATGGCAAGGAAAGTCCGGATATCGGCATCCAGATCGGGATTTTCCGGTGAGAAGCGGTAGGGGTGAATTCCTATGACATCGAATTTCACGCCGATGCGGTTGCACTCTTTCAGCAGGAGCTCCGTTTCGGCAATGCCCCCGCCGGGATTCATGTTGCACGGCGCATCCTGATAGACTTTTGCCTGCGGATTGCCCTGCCTGACTCCGTCCGCACATGCCTTCAATAGACGGGCGAATACCTTTACCGTTGCTTCCGGCGATGCGTCTTTGCTCCACCATTCGTCAGGAAATTTCGCCTTGATTTCTCCATAGAAACACCAGAGTTTAATCCACGGGTGGGCTTTTGCCACTGTTTTTGCCGCTTCGGTCAGTTTTGCGAGATATGCGTCCGTCAGAACGCCGCCGGCATCCAGCTTGAAGTCGCGGATCAGATATTCCGGATCCTCCGGAAATTTCCCATAGCCGACTGATCCTGTCGGCAGAATTCCGAATCCGATCAGTTTGCGCGTATCGGGATCGCTGATTAATGTCCCCACGGAACTGTCAGTGGGTTCCACTCCGTAGGAGCGGTAGGTGTCCGATACGATTTTCGACCAGTTGAACAGGTGATTTTTGGCGCCGAGTCCAACTTTGCGGTAGCGTTCGAGGTAATCAAGCAGATTGTAACGTTGTTCCAAATGTCCGTAATCTTCAGCGAAGAAGTTCTTTAAAGCATGTTTGTTTTCCAGAAAATCGCAGACGGTCAGACGGTGGAAATCAAAACTTTTCCTGCCGTCGGCGAGTTCATAATCCGTACGGATGACGAAAATGCCTTTGCCGAGTTTTCCATCAAAAGGCAGGGAAATGACTGCGCTGCCAGTGTGATCTGCGGTAAAGGCAAGTTCCGTCCGCAGGATTTCCTCATTATAGAAATTTTTTACCTTTACGACTGCCTTTCCTTTTGCGCCGGGAATAGTGACAAGTTTCATCTTTGCATTGATTTTTTCTTTTGCGGAGATGAAATTGTCGGGTGCCGAGGTCAAGAGCCGACCTTCCACGGGTTTTGTTTCAAACGGTGTCGCCTGGTTTCCGGATTCAAGCTGGAGACCGTCCAGCCAGACGTAACCGGTCCCGTCCGGACTGTCTGCATTGATGTTAAGATTGACCGGCATGGAAACCTTCGTTTCAAAGGTGAAATGATAACGCCGCCAATCTTTTCCCGGTGAGACGGTCAGATGCGCCAGTCCGGCATACATGCTTCCGGTGGAAAAGTGGGAGATCCAGACATTGACCCTCTGTCCCGCGCGCGTTCCTTTCGCATAAAAGCTGCAGGTATAGATTCCGGGCGGTACGATGACGGGTGGTCCGGTGAGATTCCCCGCATTCGTCAGGGCGCGATAATCGGTATCCGGTTTGTAAAGAGTGTGAATTCTGAGAGAGGATTTTCCGAACAGGGCATTTCCCTCGTCAATCACATACGGTTTTGTCCGCCATTTTTCGGGAGAATAGCCGGTTCCGTATACGTGGGCACTCCGGTAGCCATGAAAGCCCTGTTCAAAAGACGGATTTCCCTGCAGGTTTTTTGAGGACCGGTCCGGCAGGGAGAGATTTTCCAGTGCCTTGAAATCAATTCCCGCCGCCGTATCCGTGGTTACTTTTTTTTTATGCCCTGCCGGATGTCGAGAAAAACCGTCAGATGACGGGTCTTCTTATTGTCCACGAAATTGAAGCGCAGACCGTCTTTGATCGCCCATGAATTGAACAGATCAATATCAGGTTTTACCGCAGTAATGGAAAAAGTCTTGCCCGGATCGTCCGGCAGAAAAACGACTTTGAATTCTTTCGGGCGGTATTCTCCGCAGATGATGCCGGAAACCGCTTCCGTGGGAAGCATTGTTTTTTTGCCGTTCAGCGTGATGCTTTTTCCTCCGCCTGTCTTATAGGGCATCATGAAGAACAGGGAGTGCCCTTCCAGAGCCAGGTTCTGATCTTCCGACGGAGTCCATTGAATGTCGATTTTGATCAGGCCGTCCGGCAGGAGTTCGACCTGCTGTTTGCACGCTTCCCACGAGGGGTAATCACCGATCTTCATGAAAGTATCGGCATAAAACGTATTGCCCGATTTCCTGAAAGATGACTTTTCCTGGTCCGCGAACCAGCGGCCGCATTCAATCCAGTATGGTTTCTTTATTGCTTTGTCTTCGCCTGTGAAATAGTAGAAAAAGCGTCCCAGCATCTCGCCGTCGCAGGTCAGAGTCATGCCGCTGTTGTTCTGCAGATCCAGCCTCTTGTTGCCGCAGACGATCGCATTGCCTTCAATTCTGGGAACCAGCGTCTGCACCTGGTCGGCAGATGCTTTTTCTGTCGGGGCGAATTCCGCTTTTCCCGATGGCAGCGGCATTTGTTCTGCCGCTCCGAGCGACAGCGCCGCAACTGACAGCAGGGTTAACATTTTCTTCATAATACCTCCTGTGGTTAATTATGTTTTTGTTTGGAAATGAATTCCGTTTCAATTCAATGATTATCCTGGAAAACCTGTCCGTTATCCTCCGGGTTTTCACTTCGCTTTTCCAGATCGGCAAAAAGACGATAGGTGTCATACGCGCCGCCGATCATGAACCAGACCGTGGAAATGATTCCGACGATTCCCGGGATGAGCAGGGATGTGATGTAGAATTTGATTGTCCACCATTCCTTCGACCAGGGACTGACCGCGTTCCAGATGACGATCATTAAAAATGCGATGCCGATCTGGTATATGATCGAATATCCGAAGACCGAATAGGCGATGATCTTGTCGCCGCGGGTGTATTCCGGCGTGATGCCGATCAATTTGCTGAAAATATTTCTTGGCGTCCACGGTTCCGCCGGCACTTCCGGGGTGTCCGCATATGCGCCGCGATGCAGAAGCCGTTCCAGATTGTAAGGTTTGTAAGTCAGGTAAGAACCGGCAATATATCCGCCGACGGAAAGTGCCATGGAGATGAAATAAATCTCAAAGGAGTTGATCGGGAATTTTACCGGATCCATGGTCCAGGCGATCCAGGGGTGGAAGGGAGCGGAAATTGTTTCCAGAAAACTGTTCATGGTCTCCACTGCGCCCCACTGTTCCAGCAGCGGATAGATGCTTTTTGCCCAGTTGCGCTGAAAAATCAGTCCGAGCATGGAAAATCCGGAGCCGAAGAAAATGGCACACCATGCTCCGGTGAGGTTGCCGAAACGGCTGTAAAGGCCGAAGACCATGATCGGCCCCGCGCCGCCAAGCCAGATTGCGCACATGATCGTCGTAAACATATTGATGTAGTCCAGCTGTGCGAAAAAGATGGAAACGATCAGGAAAAAGAGGGCAACGCCTGCGGAGGAGAGACGCAGATACAGCAGATGTTTCTCCTGCGGCAGACGTCCCTTGAACATGGGCAGCACCACATCCTGCATCAAGGTCGAAGCGGCATTGAAAATGCGGCTGTCGTCCGTGGAAATCAGAAGCATTATCATCAGCAGACAGAAAAGTCCGAACATTCCGGCGGGGAAAATTTTGCTGATGACCGAAGGCATCATCATCTGCTGATAAAGCGAGCGGTACTTCTGGAACTGGTAACGTCCTTCGGGAGTGTCGCCGAGCGTGTCTCTCACCGCATTGAAATAGGGGGTGTCGAGGTTCTGCTGCTGAGACATGGGGGTCTGGAACATTTCCGGTGTCACCGCGGCGGGGATTTTGCGTATTTCCGCAAGCACCTTCTCCCGGACGGCCGCATCGGGCACGGCTTCCTGCAGGACTTTTGCCGAAAGACTTTGCCGGATAGCCGTATTGGAGATTCCGAACCGGTTGTTCGTATTGGAGAAATGGGAACTTGTCATGAAGGTGATGACGATGATCGCCAGCAGGAGGATCATGACCCATGCCATGCCGTTCCGCCATGCGCCGAGCACGCCGGCCATTTTCTGTTCATGCGGGGTTCTTCCGGCTCCGCTGGTGTCATTGCCGATCCAGCCGGCCCGGTTCAGGATGGAGCCGAGAAGTGTGACGATCAAAGCGAATACGTTGAAATCCCGCAGTTGTGAAATATCATACGGATTCATGAAACTCTGTCCGGGAGCCCGGTTCCACATGACCGGTGCGATATCGCCCGACCAGGAGAAATTCAGGATGATGTAACCTACGATGATGACGAAGATCGGATAGCAGAGAAGTCCCTGGAAGCAGTCCGTCACCAGCAGGGAAATGCGCCCGCCTGGCCAGATGATGACCAGAGCCAGAAACAGACAGAGTGAAACAATGATGACATAGCAAGGCAGGTTGATGCCGCAGATCATAATTCTGTGCGGAAGTCCGAGATAGTAGATGAAGAAGTTTGCTGCGACAGCGGGTCCGATGGCATTGGTGACCATTTCAGCAAAAGTCCGGAGCGACGCACAGAATATGCGGAAGAACTTGCTGCCGTAACGCAGTTCAAGGAACTGCCCCAGAGAGAGGCAGCGTGTTTCGCGCCAGCGATACATACAGAAACCGGTCAGTGCCATGAAGATTCCCACGGGCGCCGTCATGGCTGCCCAGAATCCGACTGCAAAACCCGTCTGGTAATTTTGTTCTGTTCCCGCAACCAGAGTGATGACCGACAACGCCGCTGCCAAGTCTCCGACAGATAGCACATACCGCCCTGCAACGCGCCCCGCCGCAAGAAAATCTGCCACGCTTCTCGCATATTTACGCGAATAGACTGCCATGCCTATGACAAAGCATAATGGAATAATTACAATTATCCAGTCAATCCAGCTCATTTCTGTTATCCGCCCTTAAAGGTTTTGAAATACGGTCCATTTTGCCGCAGCAGGATCTACTGTCGGGTCAATCATGAACATGGCGCCCCGCACATCCTTGTATTGCACACTGTTTACGTGTCCGTCAGCATAGAGAAGATTGCTGGCGTTACCGTGAGCGTTCAGTAAAATGGCAGTTCCCGGAATACTGGTGTTTCCAGCGGGTTTGATATGGAGTGCGAATCCGGAGTAGTCTTTGAAATAATTGTGTACGGAACGCTCTGTAAGCCACTGTCTTTCCGCAAGTGCAACTAAAACGGAAGGCCGTTTGATTTCGGAGACATTGCAGCCGAGATATTGGGCTGTTGTTCCTCCGAGGCCGCCGCCGCACCAGTATGCGTTGGAGTTGATATTGTAGGACTGGGAATCTCTCCCCGTCTTATGAATTCCCGATGTCAACGGCTGGTAGGTTGGGCAGCGCAGCTGATGAAGACGCGGGTTGTCGGAGCCCACGGAAACGCTTCTGTATTTTGTGTAACCCAGCTCATCGAGCAGGTCGCTCCACTGCCCGACACTCTGATTGACATCTCCTCCGGTGTTCAAATTGCCGCCTCTCATATACCATCCCTTGTAATCATCGGTGTAATTATGGAAAACAAGCCCGTACTGTTTCTCCATATTGACGCATGAAATGCGTTTTGCCGTCTCTCTTGCCTTGTTCAACGCAGGCAGGAGCATTCCCGCAAGAATGGCGATGATCGCTATTACGATCAGCAATTCTATTAATGTAAAAAGATGTTTATGCCTGCTGATTGTTTTACTTTTACTGCCCATGATGCCTCCTTTTGTTGTTTTCAATTGATGTTCCTGATTGTTTGTCCGGGAAGCAATGCCGGAAAAAGTTCCTCCCGGAAAGTCCCTGAAGTTTCTTTACTGAAAATACGTTGTTCAAACCAGTTTCCGATCAGGTCTTCCATCGGCTGCCTGAAGTCGATGGAATCCGGTTCGAGCCCGTGGAAGAAGCGGGGATCGCTTTTGCCGTAAACAAGACACGAGACATCTTCCGGAACACGGACTCCGTGCTGATCCAGAGCTTCCATCACGTTGCGTGCAAGGGTGAAGGAAAAATAGAGCATGGTATATTGGAACGGGGTTTTCTTGCTCAGCATTTCCGTGAAGTCATGGAAAGTGCAGATGTCGCATACCGAGTCGCTTGCCGGAGAAAGGAGCTCTTCCCGGACATGATAATAGGTGAATCCGGGATTTTTGTGCACGTGCAGTCTTTCTTTCGAATCCCGGTGGACAAACAGGATTTTCCGGTGTCCAGCGCCGGATGCCGTACGGACAACCTGATGCGCTTCATTCCGTTTATTCAGAAAGATACTGTCCTGCTCCTGCTCTTTTTCTCTCGTCAGGAGCAAAAGCGGGATCTTGCTTCCGGCAAACGCCTCCGCATATTTCCTGCTGTCTTTTCCTGCGTAATTCTCCCAGATGACGCCGTCCAGATTGCGCGCCTGTTCCACCAGACGGCGCGGCTGTCTGGAATCCGGGCGGAAGAGCAGTTCAAGATACATTCCGTATTTTTCCACGGCATCCGCTATCATGACGGAAAACTGATTCAACGCCGGTTCACCGCTTTCGCGTATTGTCCCGATGGTCTTCTGCGGATAAGAGAATCCGGCAATATACTTGGGGTTGACATAAGTGCCCATGCCGCGGCGGGTTACCAGAATCCGGTCGTCCACAAGCGCCTTGAGTGCGCCGCGGACAGTCACCCTGCTGACGCTGAACAGTTCGCAGAGTTCATTTTCAGAAGGAATCCTGACATTCCCGCCGTCTGATTTGAAGACAAGATTGTAGATATAAGATCTGACCTTGATATATTCCGGAACCGGTTTCATTGTTTCTCCAATAATACAACATAAACATGTCTTTGTCTTAATAATACAATATAAACATGTTATTGTCAAGAGGGAAAAACAGAAAAAAGAGATTTTTCTTGAAAAATATGCAGCCCGGCGCTTCTGCCGGAATCCGGAATCAGGCAAATAAGGTCTTTATCATAAAAAAGAGCAACAGCGATTGTATTTTTCCATTTCAGACATTATCTTATGGAAGCCGCTTTTTTTCACAACATCATGGATGGGAGACAGTCATGACGGGGAAAACCATACTTCTGCTTTCTGCGGCAGCGGCGGGAGTCCTTGCACTGTTCATTGCGGTTCGTATTTACGAACCTGTGCATGAGATTCCGGTCTCGCTGAAAATCAAGAACGATACGGATGGCACGATCCGCGACTGTCTGCTGATTTGTAATCAGCGGGAAAGGATGCCGCTGGGGGAAATCGGCAATGGGAAAAGCGTCAGGATCGCCTATGTCCCGGATGGAAAATCCGAACTCGAATTTGAATATTTCCTGCACCATAAACGTTACTTCGTGAAGTGGCAGTATCCGCGTCCCATGCCCGGATGCTGCACTTTGGATGTCTGCAACAGTCGGACGCATATCCGATACTCGGAGAACAATCTCCGGAAACAGAAAGAAAACGGGAGAAAATCCGTCATCTGGATGACGCTCAATATGTAAAACAAAGAAAAGGAGTCCGGTTGTGAAAGGGAAAATCCTCTGTCTGGTTCTGATAGCATTGAGTTTTGTACTGTGCTGTTCCTGTGCGATGCAGGAAAAAGGTCAATGTCTGACGGAAAAGCGCTGGCGTCAGGGAGACATCGCAGTTATTGATCAGGGAATCGAAAAGCCCGGAACATATTTAATTGAAATCAAATTGACGGAATCTGTTGTGGGGAGTGCAAGCAGTCAGAGAATTTCCTTTTTCCCAAGAATATTCGCAGTTCCGGAGCAATGGGCGGGTGTGCATATCGGTAAAGACGTTCCGGACAGTAGAATCAGGCTGACAGTCAGGCTGGGCGATGAGAATATCACGATTGACAGGGGGGTGGGAAATTTTTGCAAAATCAAGATCAGATTGCTGGAAAAACGGAAAGTCCATGTAAGCGGAATCATAGCCGTCTGCAACCGGCCGGATCAGTTCGCGCAAATCTATCCGGTCAATCTGATCTGCAATCTGAATGAAAAACAGATGTTCCTGTCGGAGGAGATCATTCCGGCTCCGGCAGAAAAGTGATATCGGGACAGGACCGGAAGAATGAGTTCTCCGGCCCTTCCGTCAGTCAATGTTCATGATGAATCGCGGCGGGCGGATATGCCTTTTCAAAGGCTTTCAGCGTGGCGCGCATACGGACGGTAATCGCGGGGTCCACACTCTGCTTGGCTTTCATGGCATCAATCAGAAGACTGTGCAGAAGCGTGATCTGCGTCACATATTCCGCATAGCCTTTTTCTCCTGGTTTGACCGGAACAATGCGCTGCGTCATAAAGTATTCCGATACGACTGTTTGGATTTTCTGCGCGTGCAGGTCTTTATTGTTGATCCAGCGGACAAGCTGGTTATAGTCGATTGTTTTTTCCCCGGACAGTTTTCTGATTGCGGCGACACTCTTGTCGATCGTGTTCAGATCCTCGTAAATCATGGATGTCCTGAGCGGATCGTCATAGATTCCGCACGGTATCTGGCAATGAGCGTAAAGATGAATGGAACCTGCGAGAAGCAGGCAGACGGCGGCGGAAATCAGTTTCTTCATAAGTCCCCCCTTGAAGTTTGTTTTATGGTTGGAAATTCCCGTATTCCTTAATATTGCCGAGGAAAATGGAATGTCAAATCAAAAAAACTTTTTCTTCCCGAAAACAAGGCAGTATGCCATATGACATCTGTACAGGTCTCTGCTGTTTCCCGGCTTCCGTATCTCATAAGCGCTGCAATACTTCGTTCTTGTTTTTAGTTTGCTTGAATTTGCTTTTTCGCAGGTTATTGTATTGAATTTGTTGAGGTGGAGATATGAGAAGGAAAATGACTGTTTTATTCAGCGGGACGATTGTTCTGTTTCTGATTGTATTTTCTTTCATATTCTACCCATTCTTTGTCGCCGGACCTGTTTCAGGAGTATGGTATTCCAGAGAATTGGACTGTCTGTGTGGCGAGAACAACAGGGGATATATTATTATAACGGAAGGAAATGTCTTTCTCTGCCATGCGGCGCATGGGACTTGCCGTTTTCTCGGAGCCTGTTTCCCCGGGAAGGAGCATTCTTATCTGTTTAAACAAAACATACATCGGAAAAATCGGGAATCGGATCAAATGATATTCCGTTTATTTCCGCGCAGAAACAGGATGATATTTCGATACTATGAAGATGATTGCGGTCCGATGACTGTGACGTTGAAACGGATTACGGCAACTCCTGAAGGATGTGCCCTGCTTGCTTCATTTTATCGTTTTCGACAGGAAAAGCCAAATGAAAACCTTGATTGATTTTTACAGCCTGCCGTATCTTGGGGCAATTCTGGGAGGAGTGCTTTGGCTCTTTCTGTTGCTTATTTTCTTATTGAGAGAATCAGAGAATCTTTATCGTATTACACGTACTTTTTTTTGCTGTCCGCGTTTCAGTTTCTATCAATTCCGCTTTATCTCCTGATAGAACAACTTTTTGCAGATTATGATTTCATGATTTTCAACAGATTCTTTTATACTGTTTGTTTTCTGCTGAACATTATAATTGCTGTTGTTCTGTTCCTTTATTCTTTCTATTGCCTGTTTTTTTTGAAACGGCAGGTTGTCAGACAGGATATGCAATATTTTTTACTGCAGATATTATTGGCTTTGGGGATCAATATTTTCCAGTTATCCGGATTGTTTTCTTTCTTGCCGCGATTATGAAAAACGTGAGTCATATTTTTCTCATGTTGCGACAGAAAAATTTGAAAAATGCCGATAAGATTCCGAACTCTGGAACGGAACATGGAAAAATTGAAATACGTGGTGTCTTTCCGGTCTTTCCGGGACCCTGTCCGTCTCTGCGCGAGGGAAACAACGGTTATGCCGGCTTGAATCGTGACGTTCAGAAAAGAAGAAAGCTTTTTCTCCGGCTTGACTTTTCCCGCTTTCCGCTGTAATGTATTCTCAATCTTATACTAAATGGCTTTAGTAAAATATAGGAGAAAATCGTTATGGATCTCTCATCGTATGTGAACCGTTATGAAAATGAACTGGTCGATAATGTGATTCCGTTCTGGGAGACACATTGTGTCGACAGGGAATACGGCGGATATTTTACCTCGCTGGATCGCGACGGCTCGGTCTACGACACGGAAAAATACATGTGGATGCAATGGCGCATCGTCTACATGTTCGCAACACTTTACATGAGTCCTTACCGCCAGGACCGCTGGCTGGAAATTGCCGGGCAGGGATTCGACTTTCTCACGAAACACGGAAAGTCCGAAGACGGCACCTATTATTTCGCCTTGAACCGGCAGGGGGGTCCGACGATGGCGCCGTCCAATATCTTTTCCGACTGTTTCGCCGCGATGGGCGCCGCGGCAATGTACAAGGCTACCGGCGAGGCGCGCTACAAGCGGGAGGCGGACAGCGCCATGCACAACTACATCCGCCGGATGGACAACCCGAAAGGTCGGTGGGAAAAAGCGATGCCCGGCAAACCGAAGCGTCTGTCCCACGGTCATTTCATGATTCTTGCAAATCTCGGGAGCGTGATGAAGGATTGTCTCGGGACCGGGGAATATGATGCGGAAACCGAACGTGCCGTGAATACTGTGCTGGGCAAATTCTGGAACGAGGAATACCGCGTTCTTTTCGAGAACGTCAACCCGGATGGAACTTTCGATCTGGACTCCTGTGAAGGGCGCTTCATCAATCCGGGGCATGGTTTGGAATCCATGTGGTTCGTGATGAATTATGCGGAGCGCCGGAAGGATCAGGCGATGATCCGAAAGGCAGCCGATATTGTAAAAGCCCTGCTTGAGTTCGGGATGGACAGGGAATACGGCGGAATTTATTACTTCATGGATGTTCTCGGCAAGCCTCATCTTGAGCTGCAGTGGGACATGAAACTCTGGTGGCCTCATAATGAGGCGATACTGGCGACGCTGTTTGCCTGCCGGCTGACCGGAGACAAGTATTACCTGGAGCGTTTCAAAGAGATTGATGAGTGGTCGTGGTCTCACTTCAAGGATACCGAGTATCCCGAGTGGTTTGCCTATCTGAACCGCCGCGGGGAGCCGACGCATATGCTGAAAGGCGGAAAATGGAAAACGATGTTCCACCTTCCGCGCTGTCTCTATACCGCCGTCAGCCAGATGAAACTCATGGAGGCGGAATAAAGGTCTGCCGGAATCCTGCCGCCGCGTGCTATGAGGTTTGGATTGCCTCATAGCTCCGACGGCGGCGGGATATCCCGGGGATCAGTAGTCTTCGCCGTCCTCGCCGCCTTCAAAAAAAGACAACAGGGATTCCGGGGAACCCTCGCCGTCTTTCCGCCGGCTGTCCGGGCGTTTGCCGGTGACAACTGCGCGGTGCAGTGTGGCGAGAGCGCGGATTTTGTCGGCTGCCTTGTCGGCGTTCATGATGATATCGATGAAATTTTCCCTGATCCACGCATCATCTGCGATGGACTGGTCCGCAAGACATTCCCGCAGGAAACGGATTCTTGCTCTGATATCGGGATTTTCGAACAGATCGCGTATTGTTTTCTGGCTTGGTTTGTAACCGGCTTTTTCCGCCGCTTCGGCGGGGTGTCCCCAAAGTTCATGAGCATAGACATTGCAGAACAGCTCATGCCGCTTGTTTTTCAGCGGTTTTTCCGGCAGGGACTCCGTTTTTCTGTCTTTTTTACTGTACATAACGACACTCCTCTCTATACCATACGGGAAGCGTCAAACAAAAATGGTGAAAAACTTTTCTTTTTTGCTGGTTTCAGATACAAAAAAACTTGAAAAAGCGGTAAATGAAAAAGACCGTTTTTCCAAGTTTTTCCCGTTGGGGCGGATGCTTCAGGAGACCGGATGCGGATGATGCCCCGGGTCTACCTGATACTGATTCCAGCCGGTTTTCTCATAATCGACGACATCCATGTCCCAGCCGATCTGGCGCATGTGCATTGCAACACTCAGGCGTGTGGCAAGGTTCGTCAGCGGGTTGACTTCGGGATTCCATGCGGCATATGCCGCCGTCGCATAAACCCCCGGATATTCACACCCGTGATAGATGTGCCATGTCGTCTCCAGCATTCCCATGAGTTTTTCCTTACCGGCGAATTTACCGAGGCTCTTTGTTCCCTGCTGATTGATCCAGGGGCAGACCAGCACATCGAATTTCTCTTTCCTGAAAAATTTTGCTGTGGGCCATGCCGGTTCCGGGTCGTCTTCCTTTGCCTTGTAGCCGTACTGCCAGTCGGCGATGACGATATCTCTGGGGAGTTCCCGGTAAAGCTGATCCAGCTTGTGTTCGGGGAGCCCGCAGACGATATATCCCTTCCAGCGTTCGTCTCCCCGCTGCAGAAGCATGTCGTGCCACATGATGATTCTCGCCCCGTGTTTTTTGAACAGATCATGGTAATAGACGATATGATCGCGCACAAGGTCTTTCAGAACGTGTCTGCGACAGTCGCGGCAGGTGCCGATATTGTCCGCTTCGTCACAGCCGATGTGGAAGAACGGGGGACAGTCGTAGAACTCATACATCTCCATGACGAGATCCGTCTGGATGCGGCGCACTTCGGGATTGCTGAGGCACCATGTCCAGCCTTCGGGTTCAAAGAGCGGCTGAAGCGCGGGATTGTAATCCAGAATCGCGTGCTTGCCTGTCATGGAGCGGGCGGCTGCGGCATGTCCGAGCAGGTTGAACTGCGGGATCAGTGTAATGCCGAGTTCTTTCCCGAGCCGGATCAGTTTTTTGAGTTCCGACTTGCTGACCTTCCTGTCCGCCCAGCAGAATTCCGGGTGCGAATCGAACGGGAATACGCCCCATGTCTCAATAACGGCATAATTGAATTTGTGATATGCCGCGAGGCGAATCTGTTTTTCGATGTCCCAGAGCGGCGTTTCGGGGAAAATGCAGAGGTGGATTCCGCGGAATTCCATTGCAGGCGCGTCATTGATTTCACATTGGACGAGAAAATATCCTGTGACTTTTTCCGTCCCGCGTTGAACTTCTGCAAGCTGACGCAGTGTCTTGAACGCATTCAGGAGCCCCGCCATGCCTTTCACGGTGATGGAAAGCTGTTTTTCCGCAACCTTGATTTTGTAGGCGTCCGTTCCGAGTTTCTTTGCGGATGCATCCTGTTTCAGTGTGATTTCCGCTTCCGTATTCCAGTAATCCTTGAACAGTTGTCCCGCTTTTTCAGGGATGCCACCGGTTTCTGCGGCATGGATCGCGACTTTGCATTTGCCGGCGATGAGATATTCCCTGCCGTCCTTGAATTTGAGTTCTTTCGGAACGGGAATCAGGCGATCGGTCAGAATTTTGATCTCGTGGGAGTCCATAACGATTTTCCTTTTCTTATTGGGAAAGAGTGAAGGGAAGGGAAAAGAATCCTTACGCAGGATCTTTCTTTCTCTTCCCCGTGCTTTCAGGTTCAGACCTTTGCGGGCATTTTCGATTCGATGCTCTTGTAACATGCGTTCATGCAGTCGATGGTCTGGCGGTGCCAGCGGAGATTGATCTTCGGCTGTTTGTGATTGCGGATGCAGTCGACAAACTCGTCGATCAAGCCGACCCACTCATCGAAGTAGGTGTACTGGACCGTGTAACGGTCGTTCGGGGCGCCGTTGTGATAGACATTGGGTCCGAAACAGTCGCAGACGATGGTTCCTTTTTCTCCGGTCACGGTGACATTGACCTCCATGCGTTTCGGGAAGACCTCCCAGCCGGGAGCCGGGACTTTGAGCCGTTCCTCCATGCGCGACCACGAGGGATCGAACAGAAAAGAGGTGCCGTCCTTCATTTTGCCGTTGACGAGAAGCATGTCTTCTACCTGAATGTCGGGACGGAGATTCGGGGCGACTTCGGAATAGACGAAATCGAAGTCGGATTTCGTGAGCCAGCGGATCAGGTCGAAGATATGGGGATGGTCGCAGAGCGCGCCGCCGCGGAAACGGTTGTCCGCCGCTTTGAGAGGGACACGTTTTCCGTAGCTGGCTTCCGGCACCCCCTGCCACGGGAATGCCCAGACCGGCGACAGCGTGATATTAGTCGCCTGGACGGAAAGAATTTTGCCGATTTCACCGTCAGCGATCAATTTCTGGAGGCGTTTCACCACTGGATTGTAGTGCATTTCGAGTTCGATCTGGCAGATGATATCCGCTTTTTCGACGGCGTCGATCATCTCGTCATATTCCTTGGGATCGAAGGTCGGGATCTTCATGGAGAGGATGTGAACGCCGCGGCGCGCGCAATCCTTGACCTGTTCCAGATGTTTGTCATTGGCGGAGGCAAGCACGACGGCTTCGATGTCGGGATGTTTCTCGAACATCTCCTCTGTGCTGAGATAGCAGGGGACGCCGTTGTCGTAGAGGTCATAAACATCTTTTGCGGTCTGATCTTCCGCGCAGGATGCGACCCAGTCGAGCTTGGAGTTCTCGCGCAGGGTCTGGTAATATTTGCGTGTATGCCCATGAGTCAGGGACATCATTGCGATTTTTACAGGTTTCATAGTTATTTCTCCTCCGCAAAGATTGCCGGTTTGCCGTTTTTCCCGCTTTCCAATGCGGCTTTGGTGATTTCGATCAGCTTCGCATCGGCTTCGTTCCAGATTCCGGCAAGTTCCGGATGCTGAAGAACCTCGAATGCGGCGCGGATCAGGATGATTTCATCGGCGGAGAATCCGAACAGCTCGGTATCCGTGTCGGTGTAGCGTTTTTCTCCGTCTCTGGTGAACTGATAGATCGAGGACTGCGGAACCTGAGTATCGACGGTGCGGTCGCAGGCGACTCCCCGGCGCGCGATGATCTCATGGCGGTCCATTTCCCCGGTGCCTGCGGGGAGGGCGGCGGAACACTCGATGCTGCAGCTCTTGTCATCCGCAAGTTTGACGATGGCATTGGCTGTTTTCCCGTTTGTGACCGCGAATACGGAGACAATCGGCGACTCTAAGAGGCAGGCGCGGAGGTCGAGATCGCGG
>DXVA01000330.1 GCA_019408975.1 Lentisphaeria bacterium
TAACGGCTCCGGATCGAACGGACCCTCCAGCCAGGGGGATTCCGGATGATGGATGCTTTTGAGATTATCAAACGAACTGCGGAACAGTGCAGCATTTGCAGGATTGTCGATCCTCCTGCCCGCAATACGTTTCAGGCTGATGTCTGTGCACTGATTCAAATTCAGTGTATCCACTTTGATATTGGCGAGTTCGACATTTTGCGAACCGGAGAGATCCAGGCTTCTGAATGCTGCGCGCGGATTGTTGCCCAGACCGCGGATTGTTACGTCCTTTCCTCTCCATTTGACATCTCCGTAATCCCCCGGTGCGAGATAAAGTGTTGTGCCTGGCTGCAACTCGCACGCCGCGCGTGCAAAGGTGCGGAATGCGGTTTTCCGGCTTCCCCCGTCGGTATTGTCGCTGCCGTCCATGGCTGCGTAAATGACCGGAGCGGAATCGGGGCAGGCTCCCCGTCCGAGATTGCCGTCATGTTTTTGAAGACGGAAATCATAAAACTCCGGAGCGCAGAATGCCGGTTTGTTCTTTCTGTCGAAAATCAGATTGGATGGATTGCCGTCATAGATATACGAGGGAGATTCGAACGTATTTGCCTTATCTGTGATCGGACGCCCTCCGGAAAGGTCACTGTAATTGAATAGACTGCACCCCAGTACGGTATTTCGTTCTGCAAGGCGTGGCGGAAGGGAGGCTTTGTAGTAAAGTCCGATTCTGGCATTGACGATGATATTGCCTCTGGCTGTACAGTGTTCCGCGCCGGAGTAAAAGCGCAAGCCGTGGACTTCCGTATCGGCGATCGTGTTGTTTTCCGCAAGGCAGTACTTGGATTTGCCGCCGAAAAAGAGCTGTGCCGCCTCGCCGTAACCGCGCGCTTCATTCCGCAGGAAAAAGCAGTTCCGCGCTGTGCTGCCGATGCTGTTCGCCGTAAATGCCACACCCCCGGAGTTGTAATAAAAATGACAGTTTTCCACGAGAATGTTTCGTGTCCTGATTGTTCTGATTGCCACCGCCAGTGACGACAGACGGGGATTTTCATGCGCCGAGCCGCAAAACGTCAGGTTTCGGATTACGACATGTTCTGCGGTGTTCAGTTCAAAGAGATAGCCGCTCCGGACAGTTGCCCGCAATCCCTTTCCCGGTTTGCATCCGGTGAAACTGTGACAGTAAAGGTAATGTCCATTCCTGTCGTAGAAATATGTGCCCCGGAACCGTTCCATGTCATCCGCTCCCGGCGCCGGCATCATGTTCCGTTTGTTTGCCAGATCGGAAATGCCGTATGTATCTTCAGTCCAGACTGCACGATAGACGAACGGTTTTCCGGGAACAGGCTCCCAGACAACCGCATCCAGTGATTTCCATGCGGTGACAAGAGTGTTTTCTCTGTCTTTTCCTTGAATGACGATGGGGGATTCCTGCGTTCCGCGGCAGCGGATTGCAACAGTTCCCTGGCGATAGACTCCCGGAAGCAAGGTCAGAGTGTCTCCCGGACGCAATGCCTGAACCGCCTTCTGAAGCGAATCTCCGGGTGTAACGGTATATTCTGTTCCATGCAGGAAAAACGGAACGAACACCATCCATAGCATGATCAGTTTCTTATTCATTTTTACTCCTTTCCGGATGTTTCTGTTACCATTGGTTTTCATAGGCAGGTTTCCAGAGCGCGCTGTCCGCCGGGAGCCAGAATGAGGTGGATAGCCATCCCGCATCGGAACTGTCAAGGTAGGTTAAAGGGAGTGTGCCGTATCTGCGGTGTTCCGCATGTCCGTCAAGGAATGCCACGATGCAGCCGCTGTTATGCCTCCACCCGAATGGGTAAGAGCCGGATTGCTGATAATTAACCAGCGGAAATGTGTCTGCGGATTCGGAGAAATAACAGCCGCGCGATGGTTTTGTGCAGCGTTCAAGCTTGATACAGTTCTGTATCTGCCCGTTCAATCCATAGAAGTAATGAGTCACAGCGGAAGCCGGAAGAGCGGATGGACAACTGATTTTTGTCGTGATTTTCTTGCCGCTGCCGGAAAAGGCAACTCCTCCGATAATGCTGTCGTTTACATCGGGAAGCTTCAGATAATGCCACAGGGTGCCGCGTCCGCCTCCGCGGTACCATTCCCCGGAACCGGGGCGTCCGCTTCCGGTTCCATATGGAACCGTGTACCCGTTGTAGTCATCACAGTAGAACAGGCCGGCTTTGCCCAATGTCATCATATTATTCAGGCAGGAGATCTGTTTCGACTTTTCCCTGGCACTGTTCAATACCGGCAGGAGCATTCCAGCCAGAATCGCAATGATTGAAATAATGATTAAAAGTTCTATCAGAGTGAAATAACGATTACGCTTCAGCAACATCTGAAAAAACATATCCATTCCTGCTCCTTTTCCCTTTTTATTAAAAAAATTGGTTTCATAGTGCGATGCTCTGCATCGCAAAAATGCTTCGTGCAGGACTTTCAGCCCTGCTTCGGTCCAGCTGAATAAGCAGCTGGTCGCCGCAGGTGAAATCCCCGATACCCCGCGTGCTCTGCACCAGGGTTGTTCATTGCCGTTGTTTTCCAGCGCTTTCCCGCCGAGGCGGGATGCCATGTCCAAATCCTGAATCTTATGAGTCGCTGCATATTTCATGATAAGTACCCTGTTTGATACTTATTATATTCATTTTCGGGAAAATGTCAAGAGGCGATTTAAAAATATTGGTATTTTTTTATGAACAGCTCATTCAAAGGATATTGACCCGGCGCCGCGGTGCATATGCCGCAGGAGCACCGACATGCGGCAATTCATAACATTGCCGGTTCACGTGGTTTCCAGTTGTCCAGATGCCTGCGGACATTTTCCACGCCGGGAAATTTACTGAACAGGAAACAGCCTTTCGTCTTTTTGATCCGTTCCTGAAGTTCTTCATCGCTTTTGACGGCGGCGCGGTCGACACCGATCAGGAGTTCGATTTCCGGATGTTTTGCGAGGTAATCCAGACGTTCCCTGATTTGTCCCGCATGCCATTGGTGGAACAGTTCCAGATCAAGCTCCTGACCCGTTGACGCATTGCGGAAGCTGAAATCCGGGAAGATCAGCCGGTTTTCCTCCGCCTTGAGATAAGGGGCGCGGTCAATGATCTGCCAGGTTGTCTCCATCTGATTGAAGCAGTTCTGGAACATCCTGATTTCCTCGGGGATGTAGGCGCCGAAGTTTGTGTAATGGCATTTCAGGCCGGACGTTTCGTCCAGTTTGAGTTTGAGATTGCGTTCCCTCACTTTGATCGCACTGGAAATTTTCCATTTTTTCAACCGGCAGAGCGCGGGAAAAAACGAGGCGAGCTGAAGCCCGTACTTGAGGCTGTTTTCCAGAATGGACGCCGGGCCGTCGATCTTGAGCCTGATGATTGGCGGCCCCTTTTTATTCTTTTTGTCCGTGACTGCCTCGGCGGTGCAGAGAAGACGGAAGAATTTCAGATATTTGAACAGTCGTCTTAATTCCGCAGGGTCCTCCTCGGCGATTTCCGCCTCCAGCTCGGAACTGAACAGCAGGAGTGACTGCACCAGGGAGGTGTTGTAGCGTTCCAGGAGTTCGGAGGGGAAAATCTTTCTGATGCCGGTGAGCTGTTCGTTTTCCGGCAGGTCGGCATAAATGCCGCTGTTGAGGATTTCTTCTCCCTCCATGACTCTGTCGTGGTATGCGGAAATGTCTTCGGGAAGTTCCGAGTTTTTGAACAGTTCGGCGGAACGTGCGAAAAGTGCCTGCCGCAGAGCCGGATAATCATAATCGCTGCATGAAGAGTATTCGCAGCGGTCTTCCAGTATTTTCTGAAGCCCGCGCGCCAGTTTCAGGTCGCGTTTCGCATTGACGATCTGCGCCGCGGCGGATTCGACATCCATGCGTTTCGAGCCGCAGCCGTCGGTGTAGATCGCGATCAGCTGCGAGGCGAAATTCAGGAGCGAAGGGTCGCGCGTCTCGATGAAAGAAGGTTTGGCATTGCCCGCCGCGATTCTGTAACGCAGTAAATCCTTGGTCAGCATGGCTTTGCTCTCCAAAACGACGAACAGGAGGCGAAAGACGGATATGATATGAATTTTCTCATTGTTTCCCTCTCATTCCTTGATATACCCGCGCTGGTAGAATTGCCGGCGGCGCTGTTCATAGGCGCGGTGCTGGCGGCGGCGGTCGCTGACACGCATTTCCGAAGTGCCGTCGCTGACGAGTTCATACAGCACCGCCTGTTTGCCGTCTTTTGCACGCAGAATGCGTCCGAGGCGCTGCACATGTTCACGTGTGCTTCCGCTTCCGGAAACCACGATCCCGATGCTTGCCTCCGGCACGTCCACGCCTTCATTGAGAACCTTGCTGGTCAGCAGTACCGGATATTCCCCGCTGCGGAAACGGTCGAGAAAATCCTTCCGTTCCGCAGCTTTGGTCTTATGCGTGAGCACCGGCATGCAGAAAATCTCGCCCATGCGGTAGGCTGTATCGTTGTCCGCTGTGAAAATGATGATGCGTTCGCTGCGGTTTTCGCGCATGATGTTCCATACGATATTCAATTTTGCGCGGCTGCACTGCGCGATTGCACGCTGTTTCAGATAGGCTTTCATGGCATCGCGCCCGCCGGGCAGACGCGCCGAAAGCATGATGAATCTTGTCCAGCCGTCGCGTTCGGAAAAGTCGATCTGATGAGCGCGGATGAAATTCGTGTACATACGCCTTGCCGCGGCATATTCTTCGGCTTCTCCGGGGGAAAGCGTGACCCGTATCCGGCGCGTGATGTAGGGCGCGAGCACTTTGCCTTCCAGCTCGTCGATATGCGCCTGAAATACGATCGGGCCGATCAGGCGCTCCATGACTTCCATGCCGTCGTCTTCGCGTTCCGGCGTCGCCGTGAGCCCGAGACGGTAGGGGGCGATGCACATGGACGCCGCCATCCTGTTGACCTGTCCGGGAAGGTGGTGGCACTCGTCGAAGACGATGAACCCGAAGCGGTTGCCGATGAACTCCATCATCAATACCGCCGAGTCGTAGGTGCTGACCGTGATATCCCTGACTTCCTTGCTGCCGCCGCCGAGCATTCCGACTTCGGTCTGGAAAAAGG
>DXVA01000331.1 GCA_019408975.1 Lentisphaeria bacterium
GTTCATACAGCGCAAAAGGCGATGACGGCTTCGACCATCGCGACGGTTACGATGACGGCATCACGTGGCGCGGGATCGACAAGAAGCCGATCCCGACGAAACGCTTTGAAGCTGTCAGGGAGGGACTGGAGGACGTTGCCTATATGGACATCCTGAAAAAGAGTATTGCCGCGGCAAAGAAGAAGGGAATCGACTGTTCCGGATATGAAAAACTTCTGGCGGTTACGCCGAAGGAAATCATGCGGGATGAGTCACAGAAAAAACTGGATCTCTGGCGCCTTGAGGTCGGAGAGGCAATCGACAGGTTGTCTCGCCGGATGAAACAGTGAATCGCCTGCAGGCCGGATTCATGAAAAATCCGGCTTTTTCCGTTTCGGGAAAGAGGAGCAGGCAATGCCGGATATGACCAGGACGGCGCCGGCGATTTCAAACAGTCCCAGCGATTCGCCGAGCAGTCCCCATGCCATGAGAATTGTCATGATCGGAGTCAGATACTGCATGATCGTCACAAGGTTCAGGCTGATTCGCCCCAAAGCCGCGTTCCATGCGTAAAAACCGAGCGCCGTCGGGAAAACTGCAAGGTAGACCATCAGGCTCCAGACTGTTCCCGATTGAGGCAGGGTGATTTCATTGAACCGGAAACAGTTGATGATCAGGAGGGAGGCGGAGGCAAACAGCATCGACCAGGTCGTTACGGCAAGATCGTTGCCGGGTGTCACGACTTTTTTCGCATAAACCGCCGCGATCGACCAGCTCAACGCCGAAACAAGCACCAGCAGGTCTCCGCGGAAACTCGCCGGAGAATACGCAAAGCCGCGTTCCGTAATCACTCCGATCACCATCATGCAGCCAAGCGTTCCCAATGCCATGCCGATTCCCTGCCGGAGCGAGATTTTTTCCCCGATGAACAGTCCCAGCAGAATCGTCAGTACCGGTGCGCTTGACATGATCATGGAGGAGTTGATCGCCGTCGTGTAACGCTGTCCCCAGAACAGGAAAACACTCATCCCCACGAAGGAAAACTGGCTCAGCAGGGCGACTTTCAGGTAATCGCGCCCCGAAAGCGCAAACAACGACTTCGGAGTTGTCGCCAGGCAGATGAGGAACAGCAGCAGCCCCCCGCCGCTGAACCGCAGCAGGGAGAGTGTCACAGGATCGACTTTCGCCTGTTCTCCGCGCATCAGCCAGCGGGTTGCAACGTAAACCGTCGCCCACAGAAATGCTGAAAGGAAAGAGCAGAATACACCCTGTTTCCGGGAGGCGTTTTTCTCGATGTTCATTTTTCCGCGTCTTTCTCATAGACCGGGATTGCGGAGGTGTCCTTGACCGTCTGGAGAATCAGGAGCGTCTGGCAGTCCCTGACTCCGAGTCTGCCGAGCTTGCGCACCAGTGAAACATGGGCTTCCGGATCTTTTTCGCGAACTTTGATGAGGTAGTAGAAGTCTCCCGCCATGAAGTGTACTTCCTGAACTTCCGGCAGTGCTGCGATTTTTTTCCCGACAGTCACTTCTCCCAGTTTCTCATCCGCGTGGATTTTGATGAAGCTTCCCATTCCCAGCCCGAGTGCACGGGGATCAATTTTCGCCTCATACCCGGTAATGACTTTTTCCTGCTCCATTCGCTGGACCCGCTTCAGAACGGCAGATGGAGCAAGTTTGATTTTTCTTGCAATTTCCGCATTGGACATTCTGGCGTTCTGCTGAAGCAGGCGCAAAATCGCTTTGTCTGTTTTATCAAGCATGATTCTTCTCTGAATTTGATTTATTTAAGAATGATATTCTGTTTTTAATTCCTTTAAAAGAATATTATTCTTAAAAAATGCAAGCGGTGTTTCAGGGAAAAATCAATATTTTGAACGGATTTCCTCTGTTGCCGCCGTTACGCCGGGACAGAAATCCTCCCATAAAGGCAATCTCCTGCCGGGTGCGGTTTCCCTCCACCATGCGGCTCCTTCGCCCCATGTCCAGACATATTCCTGCGATGTCGTAAATGACTGATCCAGATTCTGGCGGAAAACGGAAAGACGGTCCTTGTTTTCCGGGGCCAGCGAGCGGAAAAACTGGTTCGTTTTCTTCATCGCCTCTGGATAAAAATAAGGGTCCAGATATAGACCGACTCCGAGCTGAACCTGATTTTTATATTTTTCCATATTTTCCGGCTGGACCAGACGCGGCGACAGTTTATTATGAATTTTCCTGATCAGCTTGAATTCCGCATAATACCCTCTCCCTTCATGTCCGTCCACGATTACGGCTGTCGCGGGGAGAACGTCGAGCAGCCCGTTGAAGAACGCGGGGAAAAGAACGTATGTGTTTGCCCAGGCGTCTTTCGTTTCCAGATTCGGCGCTTCCGCTATGATCCGGTTGATGGAGAGCCCGAACGGGCAGAATAGCACGATATCCGGATACTCGCGGAAAATGGCGTTCCCGATTTCCTGTCCCCGTTCCCGCATCATTTTCTTCACGTCTTCGAGTGATTTTCCCGGATAGCGTTCTTTCTTGTAGGCGAACAGAGAATTCGCATAATCTTCAATGTCGAAGAAGAGTCCTTTCAATCCGCCTTCTTTTGCAATCTTTGACAATATGGAGAAATTATTGCCTGCGGCAGCCCAGTCCGTATCGGAGAACAGAGAGAGTGTGCCGGGATGGACCGTTGTGCGCAGAAAATTATGTTTGAATTTTTTGAATCTGATCTCCTGCAGGGTCTTGACCGTATCTGCAAACCATTCATATTTCCAGGGAATGTTGGAGCAAACAGTCCAGCCGGAACAATTTATTGTTTTTCCGTTGACCTTGCCGGAGGTTGCCACGCGGATTCCGATGCCGTCATACGGGGCATGTTTTTCCATTTCGGAGATGTTCTTCTTCAGAAATATGGGTGTCGGAGTGGAATGGTCGAATCCGATCAGCTTTTTGTGTTTTGCTTCCTGCCCGGAGACAAAAAAGGGGAGGGAGAGTGTGACTGCAAGCAGTGCCGTGAGAGTCTGTGTTTTCATTTTATGAGTTCCTTTCAATAGGTGCCCAGTTCGCCTTTAGCCCATACACTGAGGTCATTGTTGGTTACGTTATATTCAATTTTGCTGACGGGACTGACATGGCAGTCGCCATACAGGGTATTGATGTGGTTCGTATGTGTATAGCGGATATTGAGTTTCATGTCTTCAAGCCAGTCGAAACTGGCATACCATTGGCCTGAGAATACAAGATGATCTGAGTGTGACAGCGTTCCTGTCTTATTCTTATACCAGTGGTCGATAAGAACAATCGAGGAGGAAGTTTTGCTGTTTTGTGCAAGCTTTCTCCAGCGCCATTGCTGTTGATGAGTGCTCCCGTAGGAAGGGGAAGTGTTACCGAGAAGACAATTGTACCCATAGCTGACAGGGACACGGTAATTTCGATAAAGCTCATATGGTTTTGTATCTGACGGACATGTCAGAATTGAATTTTTCGGTGTTGATTTATATATCCCTTGATAACCGAGAACGTAAAGACGTTCGGGCCAGTATTGATCACTGAGTGCGCTCCCGTTAAGCGTTTTTCCTTTGTCTCTCCATGACAGAATATTGTCTCCGTTGTCCGTTGCATAATTCAGCCAGACCACTCCCATTTGTTTCAGTTTGCCCTTGCAGGAAATATCTCGGGATTTCTCTTTTGCCGCATTCAATGCCGGCAGCAGCATCCCTGCAAGAATCGCGATGACCGCGATCACGATGAGGAGCTCTACTAAGGTGAAATAATGGAATTTGTAAAAATGATTTTTCATGCCATCACCCTTTGTTTTGTTGTAAGATTCCATATAAAAGCTCTTTTTCATTAATTATATGATAAACGGATTGAAAAAGCATGGAAGAGAATTATTTTTATATCAGAAATCATAAAAATATATTAGAAATCATAAAAATGCAGATTATAGAAGACCTTTCCATTTTTACAAAACAAAAGGCAAGACGGCTTAAGGCAAGCTCGAAATCCATGATCTATGATGCCGGCGGCGAGACAGCAACTCAAATTACCTTAAGCGATCATCCCCTTCTGCTGAAACAGCCTCTTCATTGCCGTTACGTGAGCAGAAGCATTTTGAACAAGTATTTTTTTCAAAGCAGGCACAGGCAGAAATTCCTTTCTCTGGAATATGTGCTGGAGGGAAAACTGCATGTTCTTTGCGGCAATACGGGGTATATTCTGGAAGCGGGCGATCTTGCTTTGCTGCACCCCGGGCAGAAGAACTGCCTGTTGTATCTGCCGGGCCGGGCCTGCCGGAAATATGGCGTCATCCTGAATGGCAGAATCATGGAGGAGACGCTTCGTCTTCTGCATCTGGATCAGGTGAATTGCATTCATCTTCCGGAATCAAAACGTTTGGCGGAAATCCTTGCCCGTTTGAAAAGAGAGCTGCGGCGACCTGTTTCCATGAAAACCTGCGAGTGTGTTTCTGGAATTACTTTTGAGCTGCTGAACTGGGTTGCAAATGCCAATGCACCCATCCACCGTGTCAGGGAAAGCAGTGAAATACAAGCCCGTCTGGATCAGTGCATCAATGAAAAAATCGGCATCAGGCAGATTGCCGCAGAGTTCAAGATGAGTCTGCCTACCTTCAACCTTCGTTTTCAGAAGGTTTTCAGAATGACTCCCTGCCAGTATCTCCGGAAACAGCGGATGATTCGAGCCTGTCAGCTGCTGGCGGATACTTCGCTCAGCATCAAGGAAATTACGGAACAGACCGGTTTTCAGAATCAGCTGTATTTTTCCGCCGCGTTCCGGCAGTGTTACGGGGTTTCCCCCTCTGAATACAGGAAACGGAACTCTTGACTTTTTCTTTTTACGGATTAAATTACATTACTTCCGTTGTCAATCCTGATCGTATGCAGGATTGACAACGGAAATTTGGTTTTTCAGGCAAAAAGAGGACTTTTTTTGCAATTTTGCATTTCCCTGCTATATTATATGCCGAAGTTTTCTTCAGGGCAAGGTGCAACTCCTTACCGGCGGTAAAGTCCGCGAGCGGGTCCGATGGATCGGCAGACATGGTGTGATTCCATGACCGACAGTAC
>DXVA01000332.1 GCA_019408975.1 Lentisphaeria bacterium
CCACGATCCGGCAGCCGCTGGATGAGATGGGGCATATTGCTCTGGAACTCCTCGACGAGTATTTCAGGACCGGCATCCCTCCAGCCGGCAGAATTGTCAGCCCCCGCCTGATCGAACGGTCCAGCGTTGCCGGGTAAGTGCCGGACAGCTTTCGGGAATATGCATCCTCTTGTGTTCGCCTCTCCCTGCCGGTGAACTGCCATGCAGATCATCCGGCGGGTCGGAAAATCCGGTTTGAAATGGAGTTTTGGAAACAGGCAATTGAACACGGCCCGCGATCTGCACTGCGTTGAAATTTCCCGCCTGCGTCATATCCCCGTGCTGACGGTTCCGCCGGATGCCGTCAGCCGCCGGCGACAACGGAATAAAGATTCAGGGCATCACCGTCTTTCAGGCAGCGCTCTGCTGTTCCCTCTTTGATGCTGACGACCTCCTCATTGAGTTCGACGATCACATTTTTCCGTTGTATTTTCCGTTCCTCGAGAAAAGCGTTCAGAGTGGTTCCGTCCGCGATTTCCGCCGCTGTTCCGTTGAAAATGATTTTCATGCGCTTTCCTTTCGTGTGATTCAAAGCGCCTTAATATACCGTCATTCCCGCACAGGTCAAGAACGCGCCTGAACTGTTTTCGCATTGTTTGCCGCCTGTTTTGCCGCATTCTTGAGACGGCTGATGCCGAGGTAGTTCTTTTGGATTGCCGCGGACCGTTCCGCAATATTGGTGAAATGCGAAGATATTTTTTCCAGTTCGGCAAGCAGTTCGATGTAAATGACTCCCGTGACCGCGTTGCATTCGCCGGTGCGGAGGCGTTCGACATGCTTTGCCTCAAGTTCCGCTGACAGGCGGATTACCTCGCGTTCGTCTTTCATCGCCTGATCGACCTTCGCCTGGTCATGTGCATCCAAAGTGGAGATCACGCTTTTCGCCTGATCCTTGAGAATGCCGTAAATCAGGTTCAAATCCTGAAGTGCGGTGTCGGAAAGCTTGCTTTCCGCCTGACTCAGGCGAACCGTCAGGTTCAGGATGTTTTCCGTATGGTCCGCGATCCGTTCCGCGTCATTTGTGCAGTGCAGGAGCAGGGGAATGATCTGCGACTGCGGTTCGGAAAGTTCGCGGCGCGTCACCTGCACCAGATAATTGGTCAGTTCCAGCTGCCAGCGGTCGATCTTCTCCTCTTTTCTAGCGAGACCCTGAAAACGTTCTTCGTTCACGTTGCAGGGAATAAAGTGCTGTTCCGTTGCAATTGAGACCATCTTCCAGGATTTCTTGAGCATACGGCGCAGGAAACGCCCCGCCTGTTCCAGCGCGACGGACGGCGTATCGAGAAGGTGCGGCTCAAGATACTGGATTTTGACTTTTTCCGTACGGACGGGAATCATCCATTCGCAGACTTTTGCCATAGTCGTGACAAAGGGAAGAAGAAGCAGGGTCGTGATTACGTTGAACAGGGTGTGGGCGTTTGCAATGTGGCGGGGCAGATTCTGCGGAATGGCGGCAAAAGCGTCGCCCGCCGTGAGTTTATCGACAAAATAGAAGAAGACCGGAACCCCGCTGTCTCCCCACTGAATATAGAAACTGGCGCCGATGATGAATACGCCGAAGAAATTGAAAAGGGTATGCGCAAACGCCGCCTGTTTTGCAACCCGGTTTGCGGTGAGAGCCGCCAGCTGCGCGGTGATGGTTGTCCCGATATTGGAACCGAGCACCAGCGCGATGGCTGTGTAAAGATTGATCAGCCCGCTGGCGCCGAGCGCGAGAATGATTCCTGTTGCTGCGGAACTGCTCTGGATGATCATGGTCATGATGAGCCCGATCCCTATGGCTCCGAGAAGTGCGAGGATCGGCATGTAACCGCCCGGAGGAGGCGCGCAGTCGAAGGAACTGAAGAAAGACATGAAGGAGGGGAACTCGCCGATCAGCTTGAGTTCGGCGCTCATGATGCCCATGCCGAAGAAAAGGAGCCCGAAACCGAGAACGGTTTCACCCCATCCGCGGAGATATTTCCATGTGACGAACATCATCAGCAATCCGAGGATGATCGCAGGCATGACGATGCTGGATACGTCGAATGCGATGATCTGAGCGGTAATGGTCGTTCCGATATTTGCACCGAAGATGATGCCGATCGACTGTACCAGGTTCAGGAGTCCGGCATTGACGAAGCCGATCACCATGACGGTGGTTGCGCTGGAGGACTGGATGACTGCCGTAACGAATGCCCCCGCGATGACCGCCACATAACGGTTGCTGGAGAAAAAGTGGAGGATGCTGCGCATACGTTCCCCCGCAGCTTTGTGGAGACCGTCGCTCATGAGCTTCATGCCGAATACGAAGATGGCGAGTCCGCCGAATACGTTCATGAACAGGGTGTAAACATTGACGCCGAGTTCCGTCACATTGATTCCGCGGATCGTGCTGCTGTTTTGAGTGGCGCCGACTTCGATGCTGAAATCATATTTGCCCGTTGTTTTTCCGAGTTTGACTCCTGTCTGCGCCACACCGTTTTTGTCTGTGAGAACTGTTCTTTCCGAGAGTGCCGCTCCTGCTCCGGAGGCAGTTGGTACCGGCGTGAAGTAGACCGGTGCGCCTTCCACCGGTTTGCCGTCGGAGGAAACCACCGTGACCGCGAGCGGCTGTGCCAGCTCCTGCCCCGCGCGTCCCTCCTGGCTGGTTCCCGTGATCTTGATTCCTGTAATGAAGCGGACGGTGATCGCCTTGTCAGGTGCATCCGCGGGGATGACACGCAAATACTGGTCGCCGGTCTTTCTGCCTGCCATGACTTCAATTTTTACGAGTCCGCCCTCATCGGATACCGCTTCTTTTGCGGAGAGTTTCAGGTCGGAGCCGTCGACTGCTTCAAACAGCACTTTCTGCTTTGGTGCCGGCGGCGGATTGGAAGGATCGCTGAAAAGCCCGCTGCCGGGATCTGCCGTCAGAAGAATGTAGAGAGGCTTTGCGTATTTTTCTCCCGGCAGGGCGCATTGTCCGCCGCCGTGAAAGACGGATACTTTATTGACCTTGGGGGATTGCACATCTTTGCATCCTGAAAATGCGAAGATCGCAGTCAGCGCGAGCAGAAGGCAGATTGTTCTCACAGTGATTCTCCATACTTGAATGTTTACGGAAATATAACTGTTTTCTGACAGGACTCAACCCGCAGGAGAACATTCTAACAGAATCCTAACAGAAGGTTTTTGTTTGACGCTTTTCGAGTCATATGCAATCCTGCATTGCACGAACCTCAAAAACTGTTTTTTCATTCGCAATCCTTTCCCTGGCTGAATGGACAAATTGCAAGCAGGATGGAGGTGAAATTCATTATTGGTGAAGTTATAATTTATTTGCTTGAAAACAGTAAAAGATCTATTAGTTTATATGATCCGTTGCGGTCTGCATGGATAATAAATTATATTTATCTTGGAAAAGGATGGACAGAGTGAGTCGGAGAAAAGAAATCGTATCTTTTTTATTCTGTCTTTTGCTGTTTTCCGGTTGCGGACCTGAAGCCGACGGCGGAAATGAAGTGCCCGGCACGGAGAATGCGAAAGCCGTTTTTTACAATAGATTCGGTTTTGCCCCTCCCGATACGGTAAAGGGTATTTATTATTATAATGATCTTTTTCTGTATATTACAGATCCCGCATATTATCTGGTATGCAAGGCACCGCCGGAGGTGGTGGAAAAAATAGTGAAGAAGTTGGGGCTGGTGAAAGAGAATGACTTGAGCGCTCCGTCACTCACTTCTATTTACTGGTGGGACGAAGAACTGCAGAAAAGGTCACAGGGATATTTTAAAGAGGATGAACAGAAACGCTGCTATTACTATTTGTTTTATCACGAAGAAACGAAAACACTTCAATATTGCGAGTTTTATACGTAGGAAAGATTGTCTGCATGTGGAAGCTTGAATTATGGGGGCTGCTGTCTGTGTTTTTGCTGTTTTCCGGTTGCGGAGATATTGTGGACAGCAAGGTTCCGGATACGAAAGAGGCACGGAACATGTTTCGGAAAAAATTCAGATTTCCTGTGCCGGAATCAGTGAAGGAAATTTATTATTATTCCGATACTTTCCGGCACAGTCCGAAATTCTGCATTGCCTGCAAAGCGTCTGAGGAAACTGTTGAAAAGATCATTACAGAGTTGAAGCTGGAAAAGGATGAAGAAGTCCGTCCTCTTTTTCTGTATGGAACGCCGGACTGGTGGAGTAAAAAGCTGGAGGCGAATGCTCCGTCATATTCCCGCAGGGACAGGAAGAAACGTTGTGTGTATGCCGTCTGGCATGACAGGGAGACGGAGAGATTCCAATATGCCGAAGTGAAGTATTGAGATGAGGAATCAGTCTTTGAGTCTTGAATAAAGAGACCGCCGCCCGGAGGATTGGTGGAAAGGGTTCGCCCGGACAGCGGTCTGGAGTGGGATCATATCGTTATTTTGAGAGATACTGGTCGATCTGCGCGGCGGCTTTCCTGCCGTCGACGATTGCACGGACTACGAGCGACGGGCCGTTGGCGGAGTCTCCCGCGATGAAGACTTCCGGTGTGTCCGCCAGCTTCAGGCGTTCCAGCATGGCGGCGCGGTCCAGTTTCAGGAATCCGAGCGCCAGCAGAACCAGATCCGCTTCGACCGTTTCCGCCTTATCCGCAAGTTCCTCGAATTTCAGCGGCTTGCCGAAAGGGGAGAGAGTCCATTTGACCGGGACGATGTCCACACTTGCGACGGCACCGTTTTTCCCGTTGAACTTCTTGCTCTGGAGATCCCAGCGGCGGACGCATCCTTCTTCATGGCTTGAGGATGTACGGAGCATGTAGGGCCAGTTCGGCCATGGCGTCGAGCCGGAACGTTTTTCCGGCGGGCGCGGCATGATCTCAATCTGGGTGACGCTGCGCGCCCCCTGGCGGTTTGCCGTTCCGACACAGTCGCTTCCCGTGTCGCCGCCGCCGATCACGAGGACCCGTTTGCCCTTTGCCGAGACCGGGAGTTCGGACAGTTCGCCGGAGTTGACGCGGTTCTGCCCCTGAAGGAATTCCAGCGCAAAATGG
>DXVA01000333.1 GCA_019408975.1 Lentisphaeria bacterium
TTTCAAATTGAAACAAACGGGGTTTCTGTCAAAAAAAGCATTGATAGAGGTTCCCAAAAGTCCTGTGATTTGCAGTGAAGATTTTCCAATGATGACAGTAAAGAATTATATCGTCATATGTGCAGGAGCATCTACATTGCAACGGTGCTGGGAGGAGGAAAAATTTATTGATCTGATTGACCGTTTGATTGTCATGACAGAAAAAACAGTCGTTCTGGTCGGCATGAAATCAGAATATAAAAAAAATGAAAAGATACGAACATCCTGCAAGCATCATTCAAAAATCATTAATCTCGCAGGAAAAACAAGTGTTATGGAGTTGTTCTCTGTTGTTCAAAAAGGGAGTTTTCTAATAAGTAACGATACTGGGACTGCTCATGTTGCAGGAGTGGTTGGAACTTTGAGTTTTGTTATTTGCGGCGGTCAGGATTACGGAGCATTTTTTCCATATCCTTCGGAAGTAGAGGGCAAAAGAATTTTCTCCATATTCTGCAAAGATCAGAGGTGTTTTCAATGCAGATTTACAAACTCAAAGTGCAATATGCGGACACCATATCCCTGTATTTCCGCCATTTCGGTGGAACAGGTTTTTTCAACAATATCAGAGGTATTAAAAATACCTGAGCAGAAGGCATTACTATGAGACAAAGTATCATTAACTGGTTGGCGAAATCTATCACCCGGGTTCCGTTTGGTGAAAAACTGGTTATCATTGCGAATGTGTTAGTCCATGACTGGAGAATTCATCCGTCAGGTGGCTGTTTCTTCAATTTGCCAGAGGAACGAAATAAAAAAATAGAGCTTGTCTTTCATGATTTGGATTCCGAATCAAAAAGGATCTTGAAACATTTTTTATGGAAAGAATACTGTAATTCCAGTATACCAGAGGAGATGGGAAATTGTTTTTATCGACATGGAAATCCAAAGATTTTCACAAAAGCAGAACGTGAAGAACAAAAAAAAGCACTTCTGCTGTTCTCAAAAATAAAAAAGAAATACAAGCTCATTCAGAATGAGGGCGCTCCTGAATCGTTGTTATATCATCACGGATTAGATAAAATGCCGCAGAAAGTCCTGAATTATATTCAAAGGAAAGATTTTATTGATGCCGGTGCCTGTTATGGCGATTCCACTCTTGTATTTTCACAGTATCAACCGCGAAAGATCTATGCCTTTGAGCCATCTCCGATAAATCAGCAGCATTTTTTTGAGCTTATGAAAAAAACTCATGTGCCGGAAGAAATCTATGAGTTGGTACCTTGCGGGCTGGATTCCAAAGCAGGCACATTATTTTTCTCCGACAAAGGTGACGGAAGCAATGATCTCAAAAAGTCAGGAGAGACAAAAGCCGACCTCATTACTCTGGACAGTTACGTTTTCAAAAACCAGTTGAATGTGGGATTGATTAAAGCGGATCTCGAAGGAATGGGGCTTGAAATGCTGAAAGGAACACACGAAACGATTCAGAAATACAGACCAGTGCTAAGCCTTTCCATTTATCACAATCAGGAAGAATTCTTCGGCATTTACCCACTGTTGGAAGAATGGAAATTGGATTATCATTTTCATGTCCGTGCTCTGGCATTCCCTTTCAATATTGGAGAAATCACTTTAATCGGTATTCCGGAAGAACTTCTGAAATAAAATGAATACAGCCATAAAAATTGAACATCTGTCCAAATATTATACGATTCTTCACTGTAAAGGGAACATGGGGCTCCGGGAACGGACTTTCGTCGAGCTCCTCAATGACACATTCGGAACCGGACTGCTGAAAAGGCTCAGGCATCCGTTGAAACCGGATGGAAAGGAAAATGACGAAGAAGTCTTCCATGCTCTGGAAGATATTTCTTTTGAAATTGGAAAAGGCGACCGGGTCGGCATCATCGGACGGAACGGCGCGGGAAAGTCAACCCTGCTGAAACTCCTCTGCCGCATCACGGAACCGACAAAGGGCAGGATCATCATGCGGGGGCGCGTCGCAAGTCTGCTTGAAGTCGGGACGGGATTCCATCCGGAACTCAGCGGACGGGAAAACATCTTTCTGAATGGGGCGATCCTCGGAATGAAACGCAGGGAAATCAAAAAACGGTTCGATGCAATCGTGGATTTTTCCGGCGTTGAACAATTCCTCGACACTCCCGTGAAACGATATTCCAGCGGCATGTATGTGAGGCTCGCTTTCGCCGTCGCCGCGCATCTGGAACCCGATATTCTGCTGGTGGACGAGGTACTGGCGGTGGGCGATGCGGAATTCCAGAAAAAATGTATCGGAAAGATGGATGACATTTCAAAAAATCAGGGGCGCACGATTCTGTTTGTCAGCCACAATATGGAGGCGATCCGCCGGCTCTGCAACAGGGCGGTCTATCTGCGGCGGGGACGCCTCCTGTCGATCGGCCCGATTAATGACGTCTGCCGGGAATATGAAGATTCAGCCCCGTGACGGGAGAAGGCGCGAACAGCCTCGCGGTTCTTCCCGGTTTTCCCGCCGGAATATTTGTAATCGGCACGGGTTGCAGTATATTATGCAGTTTCATGATTTTTTGGTAAACACAACTATTCCGGAGAGATATTATGTCTGACTCAGAGATGCCGAAAGCATACGAATCCTCGGCCGTCGAGGAAAAATGGTATTCCTACTGGGAAAACAACGGCCTTTTCCACGGCAAACCCAATCCCGATAAAAAACCGTATTCCATCGTGATTCCCCCGCCGAACGTGACCGGCATCCTGACCATGGGGCATGTTCTCAACAATACGCTTCAGGACATTCTCGCGCGCTGGCACAGAATGGAAGGCGATGAAGTCTGCTGGTTCCCCGGAACCGACCACGCCGGCATCGCAACCGAAAGCCGCGTCGAAAAATATCTCCGCGAAAAAGAGGGGACCGGACGCGACGAGCTCGGGCGGGAGGAGTTCGTCAAACGGGTCTGGACATGGCGCGAGCAGTACGGCGGTACCATCATCAGGCAGCTTCGCAAGCTCGGCACCTCCTGCGACTGGGAACGGGAACGTTTCACCATGGACGAAGGGCTCAGCGACGCCGTCAAACAGGTTTTTGTACAGCTGTACAACAAGGGATATATCAAGCGCGGCAAGCGCATGATCAACTGGTGCCCGGTTTCCAAAACGGCGCTCTCCGATGAGGAAGTCATCTACAAAGAGGAAAACGGCAAGTTCTATCACTTCAAATATCCGCTGTCCGATGGTTCCGGCTTCCTGATCGTTGCCACAACACGCCCGGAAACAATGCTCGGAGATACCGCGGTCGCGGTGCCGGTCGGCGATCCCAGATACAGGCATCTTGTCGGCAAAACCGTCGATCTTCCGCTCACGGACCGCAAAATTCCGATCATTGAAGACCAGCATGCCGATCCCGAAAAAGGAACCGGATGCGTGAAGATCACCCCCGCGCACGACCCGAACGACTTCGAGGTAGGACTGCGCCATAATCTTGATTTCATCAACGTGTTCACGAAAGATGCGAAGATGAATGAACGCGCAGGCAAATACAAAGGCATGGACCGTTTTGAGTGCCGCAAACAGATTGTGGCGGATATGGAACAGCTCGGTCTGCTTGACAAAATAGAGGATCTCGTACATGCGGTCGGCTACTCTGAGCGCGGCGGCGTGCCTGTCGAGCCCATGCTCAGCGAACAGTGGTTCGTCAAAATGGACGAACTCGCCAAACCCGCAATCGAGGCGGTCCGCAACGGCACGATCAAATTCTACCCGGAACGCTGGACCAAGACTTATTTCCACTGGATGGAGAACATCAAGGACTGGTGCATCAGCCGCCAGATCTGGTGGGGGCACCGCATTCCGGCATGGTACAATGAAAAGAATGAAGTCTATGTGGGCGTGAATCCTCCGGAGGGCGATGGATGGCGACAGGATGAAGACGTGCTCGACACGTGGTTCAGCTCCTGGCTCTGGCCTTTCTCGATCATGGGCTGGCCCCAGGATACGCCCGAACAGAAATACTTTTATCCGACCAATGACCTTGTGACCGGGCCGGACATCATTTTCTTCTGGGTCGCACGCATGATCATGGCAGGTTACGAGTTCAAGGGCACCCATCCGTTCAGCAATGTTTATTTCACAAGCATCATCCGCGATGACCTCGGGCGCAAGCTCAGCAAATCGCTCGGCAACTCGCCCGACCCGCTGGATGTGATCGCCCAGTATGGCGCGGACGCCCTGCGTTTCTCGATCATTTACATTGCCCCGGTCGGCATGGATATTCGTTATGCAAATGAAAAATGCGAAATCGGGCGCAATTTTGCGAACAAGCTCTGGAACGCATGCCGCTTCCGCAGAATGCAGGGACCCGTTTCCGCCAATTTCCGCAAGCTGGAAGGCATGGACCCGAAACAGCTCGCGCCCGATGAAAAATGGATTCTCGCATGGACGAACCGCACGATCAAGGCGGCGAGAGAGGCGCTGGAGGGGTTCAAGTTCCACCAGGCGGCACACGAAATTTATGAAATGGTATGGAGCACTTTCTGCGACTGGTTCATCGAATCCTGCAAACCGCGTCTTTACGGCGATCCCGAAGCGAAGAAACAGACGCTTGCCGTGCTTGACTTCGTCCTCTGGAAGCTCCTGCGCCTGCTGCACCCCTTCATGCCTTTCGTCACGGAGGAACTGGCACATCAGATGGACTTCCTCAAAGACGGTGAAAGCATCATGTATGCGCACTATCCGACGACGTTCAATGAACTCGGGCTGGATGATCTCATGGATGACATTGATGATGTCCTCGACTTGGTCGAAGACAAGTTCCAGATGGTCCGGGCAGGCAGAAACCTGCGCGTCTCTTATGACATTGCTCCCGGCAAAAAGTTGAAATACCACATCAAAGCCGCAACGGAGGCGCATGAAAAGTTTCTTTCGGAAGAAATTGCCAATCTCAAGTTCATGCTGAACGCCGAGGAAGTCACGGTTTCGATGGAAGAATATAAGGCTGACGACGGCTCCGGTGTCCGTCCGCCCTTGTGAATGCAGGCGCAATCTACCTGC
>DXVA01000334.1 GCA_019408975.1 Lentisphaeria bacterium
GAAATGGCATCCGGTTTCCCTCGACCAGATCTGGCTGGGAACCTATGGCAGCGGATATTATTACCTGAAAGACCCGGCGGGAAAAATACGGAAATAAGCGGAAGCCGTCACGAAAAGAAAGAGAGCTGTTTCCGGTACTCGCGCGGAGAAATCCCGAAACGGTTCCGGAAACACGTGGAAAAGTTCAGTGCATTGTCATAACCGACTTCAGCCGCAATCTCTTTGACGGAACGGTTCTCATCCGCCAGCAGGCGCCGGGCATGGCGCATCCGCAAATCCAGCAGATATTGCCGTGGAGTCGTATGCAGATAACGGTGAAACAGACGGACCAGATGAGTCGGAGAACAGTTGCACCGTTCCGCCATTTCCGGCTGTTTCCAGCTATGCTCCGGATGCAGTTCCAATGCGTTGCGCAAAGCCGCCAGCACCGGGGGCATTTCCTGAACATCCGGGGGAATCCGGAGCGCCTGAAGCAGTTCAAAAGTCAGACAGCTGTTGCGCCCCGGTTCCCTGATGGACGGCTCGTCCGCCAGAGAACCGATTTCGCGGAACAATCGCTCCATATGGTTGCGTTCCGGGCACGTGAGCACATCCGCCTCTCCGAGCCCGCTTTCCGCCAGCAGAGCCGGAAGCAGCGCTCCCTTGACCATGACCGATATTTTCCGGCAGCCGGACTCCCCTGACAGGAATTCATTTTCAATCATCGGCTGCATCAGGAAAAGTTCCCCCTCCTCCAGTTCATACATTTTCCCCCTCTGCCGCACGAGAAGCGATCCCTGCTGCACATATTCAATGGAAAGAAAAGGAGCATTCCGCCTCAGATAATGCGCTTTTTTCAGCAGATGGACTTCGCAGATGCACTCAATCCAAAGCAGATTGTCCGCGGAACCCGACAACGGCTGGCGCATCCGGTAGGAACGGCGGGAGGGACGGTGGTAAAACACCATCCCCTCCCAATAAGACGGCGGGGGCAGAGTCTCCCAACGGAAAACGGCGGAATCGCAGAGTTTTTTCATTATGTTTTTATTTCAAATGTTTTTGCCGGTATTTCAAATATAATTCTCCGGTTTCATGGTTGTTTTCCCATGTTTCTTTACTATAATATCTCTCATATGAAAAACAAGGAACTGTAATATGGAAAACGGTAAATCTTTCAACAGCCGGAGTCTGGAATATGCATGGAGGCAGATTCATGATGTCCTGTTCCATCCCGGAACGGGGATGATCTACGATTATGTAACAAGCCATGATCCATGCCGCCGCTTCGCTCATCTTCCGTCTCCCGAGGAAATTGCCGCCGGTTTTCCAAATCCATGCGGCTGGAGCACCGGAATGGAGGATTGCGCCCTGAACGGCGGACTCATGCTCGACCTGATGCGGTTCCGCGGATGGGAGAATTCCGCTTTTGCCGCCCGAATCGCCGAGGGATTGATCCGCTGCGGAACGGTCCACGGGCAAAACGGCTTTATTGCAAGAGGTATCTCTCCGCTCGACGGGAAAAGCTGTTACGGCAACTCCTCGCGAGACCAATTCACACTGGCGCCCTACGGAATGTGGCGTTTTCTGAAAGGGCACGGAATTTCCGGCACTCTGCGGGAGAACGGAATCAGATTTCTCCGTTCCGTTGCGGATTACTGCAAACGGACAATTACACCGGAACATCATTACAATCTGTTGCGCCTGGACGGGCATCAGGCTGTCGTTTCCACACTCTGGGAGTGCGATCCACACGAGGCAATGCGCCTGCCGATGATCTACGGCATCGCAGGCGACATCACCGGCGAATCCCGCTATTTCGACCTCATGAACCGCTATGCCGAAGCCGGGTTGCGGCACACTCTGACGCTGGACCCAGAAGCGGATTACTGGTGGGACATGCCGCTGCTCCAGATGCAGTTGTCGCTGAATTTCTTCCTCGAAAGCGATATCCTGCCGGCACTGTCCGGAGAAATCCGCCGTGCAATGCATACGGCGGCACTCATCGCCCGGCGTCAGCTATTGACTCTGCTGTGCGAAGCTGAAACATTCAGCGGCGACTGGGAAACACTTTACGACAACTGGCGGACACTCCCGATGCGTATGCGGAGCGAAACGCTTTCCTCTGACGGGCGCTCCGGTCTTTTCGGCGGGAAAAGCTATCTGAATCCGGTGTTCCGGCAGGAATATGCCCGGCCAAATATGATTCTGCGGGGAACAGGAAATTATCTTGCCGTCATCGCCCACTGTCCAGACACCCCGTTTCCGGCGTCGCTTCACAACCGGATCGAACGGATTTTGCGGAAAATTGATTTCATGCGGTTCGCCGGTGCCGGAACCGTTCCGCTGGTATATGGTTACAGCGCACTCTCCGCATATGGCAAGTTGGATGCAATGGACAATCCGGCATGGAAAGAAGATGTCTCAAGAATGATGGTTGTTTAGTTTGAAAAAAAACAGAAAAAATGGAATGAATATTTTCAATCCGGAACTGGAGGTTTTTATGGAGAACGGCAAGAAAACGGTTGACAGCACGGTTCACGATTCAGCACAGTCGATGAAGGACAGCAACAGGGTGGGGTGCTCAATCCGCGAGCATCTGAAGAACGTAAGACAAAGAACAGATTTGAATTTGTGTAATACCCCCCGTTTTGTATGTTATCTGTCAAAGGCGGTATTACATAGAAGCAATCAATCCCGGAGCGGCCTCGTTTCTTCTTTCTTCATTCAATTGTTGAATTGTTCTAATGTTCGCTTGTTCAAATGTTTCCCCGTTCCTTGTTCTTCTGTTCTTACTTCCAGGGTGAAAATGCGAATTTTCACCCTGATCGAGCTCCTCATTGTGATTGCGATCATCGCGATTTTAGCCTCAATGCTCCTGCCCGCCCTGAACAAAGCACGGGAACGGGCACGCTCCGCCCAGTGCATGAACAACCTCAAACAATGTGGCATGACGATGGCGTTTTACAGCAATGACTATTCCGACTGGCAAATGTTTGCTGGCAAAGCAATGAACGGAAAAACAAATTCTGTTTCATGGGCGGGCATCATGAAAGAGGTTGGATATCTTTCGGAAAAGTCCGGGGAAGTCGTATGCCCTGCCGCCAAAATACCGAAACCGGTCAAATACTGGTTCAATACCTACGGCAACCGTCAGAGCAGGATGCCGGATCACTGTAAACTCATTATGAACTCACCGTGGCAAGTCTACTTGCTCAGATGGCGTGTCAAATACACAAGTGACTTTGTCATGCTCGGGGACAGTTTTTCGCCGATATGGACTACTCCGGGCAGCGTCAACGGAGATCAATACGGAGATTCCCCCTCATATGTCAGAATGGAGGATGCGCTCGGCACAGGCGATGACGGTGCAAATTACTTTTCTCTGTCCCGCCACGGAACCAGTGGAAATTTCCTGTTTCTTGACGGGCATGTAAAGGCAATCTCGGATGCCGGGACCTTCCAGCAAATCTGCAAAAAGGAATATAACGATCCGGCAATTCTGATCGGCGTATGGGATAAACAACGGAAATTCAACAGGAACTGAAAACAGGAGGCAAGATGAAAATGAACCGTATTGCAATGTATGGAGCATTATTTCTGGCTGGCGCCATGACTGGGAGCGCCATGGGAATGGAAGTGCTGTTCGACTTTGAAAATTCAACGGGCGGATGGAAAGCCAAACAGTGGAGGGCGAAAGTAGAGTATTCCGATGCATTGCCCGTGGACGGACGGCGCGGGCTGGTCTTCACTCATCCCCGCTGGCGCCCCGAAGAACAGGACAACCAGCAGACATGGCCCAGTTTTGAAACATGCGGCGCACCGAAAGACTGGACGAAATTCGACCGGCTGGTCATACCTGTTTACAACGACAGCGCAGCAGAAATGGCGTTCGGAGTATATATCACCGATTCAAAAGCCCCTCTCCTGAAGGGCGCTTCGTTTTCTACGAAGATCGGGCCGTATGCAAGCACCCAGCTGGTAATACCGGTCCGGGAAAAATTTATGGAAAAGCGCATCAATCCGGCTGATATCAGCGTATTCCACTGTTTCAGCGCAAATCCCCGCGAGGCTCTCACGTTTTACATCGACCGGATCGCCCTTCTGGAACCGGGAGAAAAACTACCGGAATTGCCGGCGGAATACCTCAAGAAGATCAAAGAACGCCAGGACAGGCACTTTGCGCCGTTCCGCAACCGGATCAAAGCCGAAATGGACCGTCTCAGCGCAGACGGTCTTTTCCCCGCAATCCGGCAGTATCTGGATGAAAAACGGGAAGAATACCGGACGGCGCTGAATGATCCCCGCTCCAGCCTGATCATTCAGGAACTCAGCAAAGATGCATTCATCTGGCATCAGTATCTCCGGCTCTTTCAGGCAGCAAAATCATTTGATGCAATCCGTCCGGCGGTCACAGTTTCCCCCGGCTTTGAAAACGTCGTGATCGGCTATGCTCCGTCCTCAGAAAAGATTCTGCCCCGTTGTCCCGGATTTGAGGCGCTTCCCGCCAGAGTGGAACTTGAGGCGGCGGGAAATGAAAAAGAATCTTTCCAGCTCGTTGTCCTGCCGGCGGGAAGTGACCTGAAGCGTGTTTCAGTCAAGCTTTCGGAGTTCAGCGGACCGGCAGGAAAACTTCCCGCAAATGCGGTCTCGGCAATACCTGTCGGCTTCATCGAAACAAAATTCGTTCCGATTTATCAGGCAAGTTACACCGGTTTCTATTCCGATCCGCTTCTGCCGTTCCTGAAACAAGTCGATGTAAAGCGCGGCGAAGCACAGCCGTTCTGGATTCGAGCCGACATCCCGGCGGAACAGACGGCAGGAGTCTACACGGGCAAAGCGACAGTCGCAATCGGCGGCAGAGACGCATTCACGGTAGACATCGCGCTTCAGGTCCGCGGGTTCACCCTGCCGGAACAGTCGCCTCTGCCGCTGGCGATTACTTTCAAGCCGGGGTATGTCAGGAAGCTCATGCCGCAGATTCCGGACTCGAAAAAGGATACGGTTCCCGCACAGGCATGGAAAAAAC
>DXVA01000335.1 GCA_019408975.1 Lentisphaeria bacterium
TATAAGAGACAGTGCAAGCATCGTTGGAAATGCCGCGATTGCAACGCGTTTTTTCAATTCCGGATTTCTGTAAACTTTTTTGGCGGCATTTGACATTGCCCGGTATGCGTCGAGAAGCAGATCGTCGTCAAGCCAGTGTCTGGTCGATTCCGTATAGCAGGTAAAAGCTGTGTCGGGATGCCTTTCCAGGGCTGTATTCATAAGATTGATATATTCGCCGATTTCAGGAGCGGCACTGCCGTAGTATCCCGCAAGAAATTCATGAATGAGTTTTTCCGCATCCTGTGCCGGGTTCCAAAGCAGTTTTGAAACGAGCCAGACTCGCAAATCAGTCAGGTCTGCGATTCCGCCGGCTTTGAAAGAGGACTGTTCGAAAATCCCTCTGGCTCCATTCTGTGCAAAGAGACGCAGGTCGGGTGCAAGATTTTTCCAGTTGGGATGAGGCTGATAGAATTTACTGAAATTGGTAATGTAGTTCCAGATATAGAGATTGGATGTGAGTTGCCGCCAGTTTCTGAGTTCCGAAGCAAAAGCCTGATTAGCAGGTGAATTCAAAGGCTGTGCCGCATTGCACTCGATATTGCAGAGGCGGATGGCAAGATCAGGATGCGGTTTGACCGTTTTCGGCGGTTGTCTGGTATAAAGATAGGCAAGAGTTTCGATCATGATTTCCGGGAATTGTTTCTTGAGTTCCGCCACTGCCTCGTTTACTGTGTCAATCAGCAGGTCTGTCTGATTGCCGTGCCGTTTGACGAAATCGTTGCATCTGGAACATTGGCAATACATGTCATTATCATTCTGGCTGAGTGAAAGTTTTTCCACCCCCGGATTGCGTTTCAGCCACTCTGCTGCCTTGCGAACAAGTTCCCTGCGGAAACCCGGATTTGTCAGGCAGGGTTGTCCGTCCGCCGTTCGTTTTCCCTCGCGCTCGGCAAAATATTCCGGATGCGACTGAAAGTATTGTTTCGGTGATATCAATTGCCGGAATGTATGACACCAGCCTAATGTGCGAATATGTCCACCCCATTCACCGGGTATTTTTGAAAAATGTCCGTTGTTGCGCATTTTTACTGCGAAGAGAGGATGGTTTACAATGGAGTCATTATGAACTTCTCTGCATTCAAATGCCGGAATATAGTGAATGTCCAGCTCCGGAAGGGAAAAAGTTTTGCGTCTGGGGTGGAAAGATGCTTCCGGCGTCCAGTATTTTACCCCGAACCCCTGTTCCAAAAGTTCAAATACTGCGTAAAGAGTACCGCGTGGTCTGCCGCCTGTCACTACCATGTTGCCGCCGATTTTTTTTATGATGATCTCATCTGCTTTCCAACGCGAAAAATCCGGATTGCCGAGCAGTGCCGCGACTTCCGGTGACTGACCTACAAAAATCATTCCGCTGGAATTCTTTTTGCAGGTTACGGTAAATTTCTTGCCATAGATTTTTTCAAGGGAGGAACTGAGTTCCCTTGCCGCATTTTTTTCCGGTGCGGATGCTTCCGGCGAAATATGAATTTCCATTGCGCTCAGAAAAAAAGCGGAGGAAAGCACGAAGAAACCAAACAAGTTTTTTTTCATCATTTTCAATCCTTTTCAGGTGTGAAGTTTTGAGTATTCAGCGTCGCACGGACTACCGTGGCGGCGTGGGAATCCAAAAAGAGAGTGTTGAACATCTTATTATGCACGGACTGGGGGACTCCCAGTTCCGTACCATTGGAGAGCACATTGGTTTCCGAATATCCGAAAACCGGTGCGGTTGACGGCAAACCGTTGTACATCATGGCAAAATTGCTTTTTCCATCTGCTATTTGAATTTTTTCCGATGGCTTCCTGACTTTATGAAGACGTATTCCGATCCGTAGTCCCCAGCTGGGGCGTAGATAACCGCATAACCCGTTATAGGCATAATTGTTGATACTTTTTGGATTGCCATGATAAATACCGTCATTTCCGTTCAGAACCGGACAGTGGAATATTTTATGAGAATATGCTGCAATTGTCCCCGCAGAAGTATTTTTGACATACATTGCCATCTCCCACCACCAGTAGCGTCCATTTGGGGCGGAGAATCCCAATGGCAGATATCCGTTGTTGTCATCACAGTAAAGGAGATTGGTACTTCCCATTTGCTTCAACTGATTCAGGCATTGAATGGATGAAGCTTGTTCCCGCGCTTTCTTTAATGCGGGCAGCAGCATACCGGCAAGGATCGCGATGATCGCAATTACGATAAGAAGCTCGATAAGGGTGAATTTTCTCATGTAAATGCCGAATGATGGTGAAAAGCTGCCCCTGTTCCTTGCCTTTTCTTCCTGCCTGCGATGCATTGATGGATCTCCTGAATTTTTGTTGATGAAAATCATTTCTTTCCTCTCTTTTAATTATAACGATTTTTTCTGTTTTGTCAATACCTGAAAGAGAGGATAGTAATTATTTATGTTAAAAAATAACTTTCCGAGTCGGAGAGTGTATGCCGCGAGTGTCCTGTCAGCGGTGCAGAATTCCGTCTGCATCTATCATGACTTTGCCGCGCAGGTCAATCATCTGATTGCGCGGCGTGTGGCTGTAAGGAAATCCCATGTAGACCGGGCAGTTTACACTGTCGGTAAACTTGCGCATGACCGTTTCCTCCTGATCTCCGCAGTTGCTCAGGCGCCCGAAGACCACAGCTGAGCAGGAGTCGAAAAATCCCGATTTCCGGAGTTTTTCCAAGGTCTGCTGTGCCCTGACGGGCGTAAGGTCAGGGCATTCGATGAAAATCACTCTGCCCCGGGTTTCGGGGCGGAAACGGGTATGGTTCATCGTATCCAGCAGCCGCAGATGTCCTGCCAGCGCGATGCCGGACGCCTTTCCCGCACGCAGAGGGATGAGCGGAACGGGAGCGGGCTGTCTGCCGTTCAGAATGGCTTGAATGCTGTTCAAACTGTCATTGTCCACGCCCAACAGTGCCGACAGCGAGGGCGATGCGTAAGGGTGTCCGGCTTTTTCCTTCAACATTGCCATGTGCAGAGCCGTGATATCGCTGAACCCGAGCACCGGAAGATCGGGGCGTGTGCGCAGTTTGTCCCAGTTCAGTTTTTCCAGAATGCCGGGAGTGCCTGCCCCGCCGCGGATGCACAGGATCAGATCGACTTCCGGGTCGAGCCATGCCTGCTCCAGATCCGCAACCCGTTTTTCCGCCGCGATCGAAGTGTATCTTCCCGGTTCTCCTTCGCGTGCATTCGGCATGACCTTTACCCTGATGCCGGATTTTTTCAACAGTGCGATTCCCCGATCCACCTCCTGAGTCGAAGCGCCCGGGCTGGCGGGTGCAATCAGTGCGATGGTTCTGATCCGTTCCGGGAAGATTTCCGCCAGACGGTTTTCCTTCGCCAGCCCCGCCGGCGGCAGAAGGGCGATGCACATGGCTATTCGTCGAATCCATTTCCGTTTCATCTTGAAAAGCTCCTTCATCAGATTTGTTTGATTGCACAACATCCCCGGCAGATATTATTACAGCCTGTTCTGCTTTTGTCAATACTTTAAAAGAGAGGATAGCGATTATTAATGTTAAAAATTAACTTCCGGAAGTTGAAAAAACGAGGAGAGCAGATATAGTAGAAATTATGATGAAACATACGATTCTGACCAGCACGAAAAAAAGCATCCGTTCCCAGGTGGTGGAGTATTACCGGCGGAAAATCAAATCCGGCGAACTGCCGGCGGGAAGCGTCCTGCCGTCCGCACAGCAGCTGGCGGAGGAGCTCGGCACGGCTGAAACGAATATTCATCACGCCATGACGGCACTGGTGCGGGAAGGATTGATTTCCCGGCGTCCGCGTGCCGGTTCCATCGTAATCGAACAGCCAGGGAGAATGACCGGCGCCGCAATTTACCTCGATCATTTGCATCTGAGGCGGGGCGAGTCGTTCACTTATCCTTTTGTCGATGCGTTGGAAAAGTCGTTTGCAAAGCATGGGATTACTCCGCATGTTGTTTATGCTTTTGATCCGGAACAGGGAATGCGTGACTTGAAACAGTTGGCGGAACAGCAGGTGATTCAGGGATGTATTTTCCGCAGTATCGGCGCCGCGGATTATGAGAATATCTGCAAACTGCCGGTTGTCTGCTGCGGGATGTCCGGTATGAGGATTCCCGGCGCGGCATACTTTTTCAATGAGAATCTGGTCCGTCGGTCTTTCGAGGCGCTTCAGATGTCCGGCTGCCGGACATTCGGTGTGATCGGGGCGTTTTCCTTTGATGAAAAGAACAGCCGCTTTGCTGAATTACTGCTTCATCATGCCCCCGAATACGGACTTCGCATCCGGGACGAGTGGAAATATACGAAAGACCGGATTCACGGAAATCGTCCGGTGGTGGATATGAAAGAGTTCGGATATGCCGCAATGGAGACGTTCTGGAAAATGAAGAGGCGTCCGGAGGGGCTGCTTGTTTATTCCGACGATCTTTCCAGCGGCATTACATTGTCCTTGTATCAGAACCGGATTCAAGTTCCCGAGGATGTCCGTCTGGTGATTCACCGAACCGTCGAAAGCCGTGAAATCTGTCCGTTTCCATGTATTTTCGTGGAGAGCAGTATCGCGGAAATGGCGGAAACCCTTGTCAAAAATCTCCGTTCTCTTTATGCCGGAAAAAAGATTGTGCCACATCAGCTGGGATGCGAGATAGCGAGATTGCGAAGTTGCGAGATAGCGAGATAGCGAAGTTGCGAGATAGCGAGATAGCGAAGTTGCGAGATTGCAAGGGAGAAAATAGATAGGGGGATTTATTTTCTCGCGGGACTGATACCCCGATGTAAAATATCGAGGATAGTATGTTCGGAAATATAAATTGCATTTAAGAGTTTTTCCAAAAATGAACCCTTTAGTAAAAAAAATTGTTTTAATAGTGTGATGCTCTGCATCGCAAAAATGCTTCGTGCAGGACTTTCAGTCCTGCTTCGGTCCGGCTGAATAAGCTGGTCGTTGCAGGCGAAATCCCCGATAC
>DXVA01000336.1 GCA_019408975.1 Lentisphaeria bacterium
GCGGTGTCCGGCGCCCCGATGTCGCCGGAAGCGATGAAGAAGGCGCTGGAAAACATGCCGCCTGCGATGAGAGCCGCGTTTGAACAGATGACGCCTGAAGAACGCAGCGCCGCAATGAAAATGTTTGCTTCGGGAATGCGCCCTGCCGGAATGGAAGGGCGCGGAGGACGTCCCCGCGGTATGGGGATGGGAAGAATGCCGGAAAAACCGAAGTTCGATCCCATACAGTCCGCACTCCGTGTGCGCACGGAACTGATTGCATCGACACAGTATGAACTGGATTCGATTGTGAACGCCTTTTCCGGCGGATACCTTGCCCCGTCTCCCGGCGGCGATCCGGTCGGCAATCCGGACACGGTTCCGACGGGACGCAATCTTTACGGCATTGACCCGGAGCGGACGCCGACGAAAGAGAGTTATGCCGTCGGAAAGAAACTGGGCGAGGCATTGATTGCGGCGAAACTCAAAAGCACCGGCAAATATCCGGAGAAGGTTGCCTTCACGCTCTGGGGCGGCGAATTCATACGGAGCAAGGGCACGAATATCGGAGAGATTTTCTTCCTGCTCGGCGTGGAACCTGTCTGGGATTCCCGCGGCAGGGTGCAGGATGTCAGGCTGATTCCCGATGAGGTGCTCAGGCGTCCGCGCATTGACGTGCTTGTGCAGACGTCGGGACAGTTCCGCGGCGCCGCCACCAGCCGGATGCGCCTGATCGACAAAGCGGTCAAGCTGGCGGGCACGGCTCCGAAAGGACAGTATGACAACTTTGTGCGGAAAGGTTCCGAGACCGTTATACGCGAGCTGATTGCAGGCGGCATGTCTCCCGAACAGGCGAAAAGTCTTGCCGACGCCCGGATTTTCGGCGGAGTCAACGGCAATTTCGGAACCGGCGTGACCGGCATGGTGCAGTCCGGCGACAAATGGGAGGATTCCAAAGTGATTGCTGACCTGTATCTGAACAATATGGGAGCGCTTTATACCGAGGATCACTGGGGAGAAGCCATTCCCGGCGTATTCAAGGCGGCGATGCAGAACACGGATACCGTGGTTCAGCCGCGCTCCTCGAATTCATGGGGACCGCTTTCCCTTGACCATGTCTATGAATTCATGGGCGGCATGAATCTGGCTGTAAAAAATGTGACCGGAAAGGAGCCGGATACTTATTTCAACGATCTGCGCACACCCGGGCGCGCCAGGATTCAGGAGGCAGGCGAAGCGGCGATGGTCGAGGCGAGGAGCACGGTGTTGAATCCGAAATACCTGAAGGAGATGATGAAGGAAGGCCCCGGAGGCGCCGGAACATTTGCGGAAGTCCTGCGCAACAGTTACGGATGGAAAGTGATGAAACCGGGTATGCTCAAAGATCATCTTTTTGATGAATACAAAGCTGTTTTCGTGGATGACAAATATAATCTGGAGATGAAAAAATATTTTGAATCCAAGAATCCGTACGCGCTTCAGGAGATCACCGCCGTAATGATGGAAACCGCGCGCAAAGGTCTCTGGAAGACGGATGCGGCGACGCTTAAACAGCTTGCGGAACTTCACGCCGAGCTTGTGAAGAATCATGGAGCGGCATGCAGCGGCTTTGTCTGTGACAATGCCAGACTCAGGGAGTTCATTGATTCCAGACTTTCCGATGCCCGGGCGAAACAGTCCTACAACGATGAAATCAGAAAAGTGAGAACACCGTCCGCCGCGCCTTCTTCTTCGCAGGACAGGAAGAATGAACAGGTGGAGGGCATGAAACTCAAGGAACAGGTCGTCCGGCAGGAGAAGCCGGAGTCGAAGCTAAGCAGACGCAATGCCGTGATCCTGCTGGTTTCGCTGGTTGTCCTTGTTACGGCTGCTTTCCTGATCGGCAAATACCGGAGGAGACCGGAAGACCGGTAACATAATACGGACCACCCCGCACGGCGTATTCGGAGGACCTCCACACTTCCGGATACGCCGTCTTTTCATGATGCGCACCTGCCGGCTGTTTCCCGCAGGAAATACAGTTTTCTCCAGGGAAGAAAGGGGGCTGTTTCGTGTTTTCTTCCTTCCGCAGTTCTCATATTTCTTCTTCTCCGGCTTCCCTGATCCAGCCGCGCAGCCATTCCACTGCCGGTCCTCCGATGTCGGCACAGCAGTTGGAGCAGAAGATGATCCCTTCCGATTTCCCCTTTTTGATCATGTCGCAGAAGGTTTCGCATTCAAACCGGATTTCAGGGACGGTGAGCGGTTTGCCCGCGCCGTAGTTCCAGATGTAACAGCCGGTCAGGCGGCGTTTGCCCGGAGTGCGTTCGACCATTCTTGCCAGGTCGTCCTGAAGTTCCGCATGCTCCGAGGGCGTCTCCATGTTCCAGTAGGTGATGACGTCGAATGCTTTCAGATAATCGTCGATCGGGTATTCCAGCCCCCGTTTATACCAGACGACCCACAGGTCCAGCGGACCGTTCTGCGCCTCGCGGAGTTTCTGCCTGATCTTGAGAACGTCATCGACGGAATAGCGCGCCCAGTGTTCCTCCGGCTGGAGAAAATGCCCGAAGAAATCGTCGAAGACAGCGCCTTTCACATTCGGAAAGAGTTTTGCCTGGCGGAGCACTTCCTCCAGATCGGTTTCCTTGTCGTTTCTGGTGGACCCCGAGTCGCCGATTGCCGACCAGATCACCTTGTGCATGGCGGCGAGTTTTCTGCTTTCCTCATCGAACGGCGGCTGCGGACTGCCGCACATCACGACCCGGCAGACGTTCGGGATTCCGAGATATTCCGCTCCCGCCGCCGGATCAAGCCGGTTGCCGTCCGGCAGTTTCCATTTTGCATTTCCCAGGGCTTTCTGATGCGACATGGTGTCCTGCCCCCAGAGCCAGAAACATTCTTTCAGTTTCATAGTGTGTCTCCTGCGTTTATTCCGAAAGTTGATTATTCCGACATCTTATTATTATATGCGGAATTATATATTAAGAAACAACAGGAAGAACCTTTTTTTTAACAAAAGTGATGATTCTTGCTTTGCGTGGTCAAAGACTGTTTTCTCTTGCTTTGCGCGGGGAAAAGCCGTATTTGCGCTTGAACAGACTGGAAAAGTAGTAGGGATCGGAGAAGCTCAGCTCGAAAGCGATTTCCTTGATTGTCTTCCGTGTGTTGCGGAGCATCAGCATGGCGAGTTCCAGTTTCTTTTTGAGGAAGTAGCGGTAGGGTGTTTCGCCGTATTCCTGCTGGAAAATGCGGATTGTCTGCGAGACGGAGAATCCGAAGCGGCGGCTCATTTCTTCCAGGCTGACCGGAGCGCAGATTTTCTGGTCCATCCACCGTTTCATTTCCAGCGCCAGAGGATTTTTATCCGTTCCGGCGCTGTGATATTGGCGGCTGATGTGATAAATCAGCCGATGCACCGTCAGGGTTGCCGCTTCGTGCGCGTTTTCCAGATTTTTCCGCATGTATGCAAGGCTTTCCGCAAAAAGATCATGCAGTCCGCTTTCATGCAGATAATACACATCGTCGAGATGATAGGAATGCATCAAATCCGCCGCGAGGGAGCCCTGCACGTTGAACCAGATTTTTTCCCAGCAGTCCGAATTGTCCGTATGGTATTCATGCGTGCTCCCGGCATGGGCGATGTAAATGTCGTCCGTCTCCGGATAAAATACCCGTTCTCCCGTCCGGTAAACTCCTTTCCCGCGGATGATATACTCGAAGACATACTCCTGTGAAATATTCCGGCATATCCGGTATCCTGGCAGGCAGCGTGTGATTCCGCACAACGGCATATGGAGCCGTTCATCCCCTTCGGAGGAGAATGCTACGACGCACTCTTCATTAAATTGATCGAATTTGCGTATAATGCTCATCTTTTTTATATTTTCCCTATTTCCGGAACCTCTTTTTTATTGTATAATGTCCGGAGTGAAATTTCAAATGCGGAAAGGTGAAAACAATGATGAAAAAAGGGCTTGTGATTACACCGGAAGACTTCAACGGAGTGGACTGGATCGCAAAAATGAAAGAACTCGGACTGAATACCCTCGGGCTTCATTCCGGCGGAGGGGCGAGCCATGACGTCGTGTCAATGCTCGGGGAGTACGCGGAGGAGAAGTTCCGGAAACGGGTCGCCGATGCAGGGCTTGAGCTGGAATATGAGGACCATGCCGCGGATTCCCTGCTGGACCGTTCCCTTTTCAAAGCGCATCCTGAATATTTTCCGATGCATTATATTTCCGGCGAACGCCGTGAAAAAGGAAACTGGTGCATATCCAACCCGGATGTTGCGGAACTGATTGCATCGAACGCGGTGAAACTGGCGGAAAAACTGGTGCCGTCCACACATCGCCATTATTTCTGGAGCTGTGATTTTCATGGCGGCTGGTGCCATTGCCCCGCATGTTCCGGCATGACCGTATCGGATCAGAATCTGGCTTCCATGAATGTGATGGCGAAGGCTCTCCGAAGGGCGGACCCGCAGGCGGAACTGGCGTATCTCGCTTATCTGAACCACTATGAAATGCCGGAGAAAACCGAGCCGGCGGAGGGGGTGTTCCTGGAGTTTGCCCCGATCACCCGCTGTCCCCGCCACGCGATCAATGACCCGGACTGTGCCGTCAACCGCGTTTACTGGAATTCTCTCAAACGCCATCTGCATCTGTTTGCGCCTGAAAAAACTCATATTCTGGAATACTGGCTGGATGTTTCTTTTTACAGTCATTATAAAAAACCAGCTGTGAAGCCGGTACTGTTCCGCGATGTCCTGAGACGCGATATCGAAGCATATATGAGCCTCGGCATCAGCAGATTCACCACCTTTGCCGTTTATATGGACGGCGAATATTTCCGGAGCTGCGGCGATGAGGAGCTGCGGATTTATGCCGATGTCCTGAATGAATTCGATTCGTAAGCGGATTTATTAAAAAAATAGGTTTCATAGTGCGATGTTCTGCATCGCAAAAATGCTTCGTGCAGGACTTCCAGT
>DXVA01000337.1:0-4545 GCA_019408975.1 Lentisphaeria bacterium
GTATATATAACACCATTATTGCTAAAAATCAAAATCTTTTTATAGCTAGGAGGTGTTTTTTATTATGGCTCTGGAAAAGATTGTACTGAAGGATCTTCCGCAGGCTTACCGTTCGGCGTTCAACCGGGCCCAGGAAGTAATCAAAAACGGCAGTTACGAATATGGAGTTGAACTGCTGAAAGACATTCTGAAAGCACGTCCGGGATTCTGGGAAGCGCGGGAGGCGATCCGCAATGCGCAGAAGCAGAAGACGGAGCATCTGGGCGGATTCGGAAAACTGATCGGCAGTTTTTCGATGAATAAATTCATCCTCAAGGGAAAATCACAGCTCAAGAAAAATCCGCTGGAGGCGCTGCAGTGCGGCGAAGAGGCTCTTTCAAGGCTTTACAGCGGAGCCGGACTGAAGCTCGTGGCGGAAGCCGCAGTGGAGCTTGAGGCATATCATATTGCCGTCGCCGCAGCCGAAGCCCTTGAAGAACTTGAGCCCAACAGTGATTCCGTTCTTGATTATGTGGCGAATATCTTTGACAAGGCGGGCGAGGCTACGCGCGTATTGAAAGTGCGGCAGAAGCAGGTGGCGCGCCACCCGAACAATCTGGACGCGATCGCCAAACTCCGCGCTGCCGCCGCAACGGCTTCCATGTCCACGACAACCTTTATCGATGACAAGGCGGGCGCTTCCAAGAGCCAGGTTTCCGGCAGCAAGGCTCCGAATCTGAGCGACCTGGAACGCGGCGACCGCATCATCCGTTCCGAGGACGATATCAAAGAGATGATCCGCCGCTACGAGGAAGGTATTGCCGCAGGGCAGATCTCCATGGAGGTGTATCGCAAACTGGCGGAACTTTATCAGCGTGTCAACCGTCATCAGGACGCTGTGGATACTTATACGAAACTGGTGGAGCTTCAGGGAAATCTGGACCCGATCGTGGACCGTGCCATCGAAAAGTCACAGGTTGCGCTTTATGAGGCTTATATCAAACAGCTGGAGAAAGGCGGACATTCGCAGGAAGAGATTGACGCCGCCAGAAGCGAGATGGTCAATTACCGTCTCGAACGCAGCCGGGACCGTGTCCGCAAGTATCCCAACGACCTTCAGATGCGTTTTGAGCTTGCCTGTCTGCTCTGGGATATCGGTGATGTGGATCACGCTCTTGAGGAGTTCCAGCATTCTCAGCGCAACCCGCAGCGCAAACTGGAATCCATGGTCTATATGGGACGCTGTTTCGCCGCGAAAGAACGCTATGACATGGCGATTGAGCAGTTTGAAGGCGCCCTGAGCGAAATGAAGTATATGGACAAAGACAAGATGAAGGCTCTCTATTACGAGGGAACCACTTATGAGGCGATGGGCGAGGCGGAGAAAGCGTTGGAATGTTTCAAGCAGATCTACGCGGTCAATGTCGGTTATCTTGATGTTGCCGACCGCATCAATGCCTATTACGATCAGCAGAAGAAAGAGAACGGATAAGCGTCTCTTATCTTCAAAATTGAACGCAGAGGATTCTTCCTTTGCGTCTTTTTTTTTGCCTGTCCGTTTGAAATCCCTTTTATCCGGGCGTATATTGACGGATTATTTATAAGAAAAACAAGGAGTTATGCGTTATGGAATACGATTTCACGAAAATCGAAAAAAAATGGCAGGATTACTGGGAACGGAACAAGACCTTCAAAACTCCGGATTTTTCCGAGAAGAAAAAGCTTTATGTCCTTGACATGTTTCCTTATCCGAGCGGCGCGGGACTCCATGTCGGGCATCCGGAAGGATATACGGCGACTGATATCTACTGCCGTTTCAAACGCATGACCGGGCACAACGTCCTGCATCCGATGGGATGGGACGCGTTCGGGCTTCCCGCAGAACAGTATGCGATCGAAACCGGCACTCACCCGGCGGTCACGACAAAGAAAAACGTCGATACCTTCAAGCGCCAGATCAAATCTCTCGGATTCAGTTATGACTGGGACCGCGAGGTCAATACGACGGACCCGAAATATTATCGCTGGACGCAGTGGATTTTTTTACAGCTGTATAAGAAAGGGCTCGCGTATGTCGCCGAAGTCCCCGTGAACTGGTGTCCCGCCCTCGGAACGGTTCTTGCGAATGAGGAAGTCATCGACGGGCGCAGCGAGCGCGGCAACCATCCCGTGATCCGCAAGCCCATGAGACAGTGGGTGCTCAAGATCACTGAATATGCGGAGCGTCTGCTTGCCGATATGGACGAGCTCGACTGGCCGGAGGGCATCAAGGAGATGCAGCGCAACTGGATCGGCAAGTCCGAAGGCGCGGAAGTCACTTTCCGGATTGACGGAACCGACGAAAAGGTGACGGTTTTCACGACGCGCCCCGATACGCTGTTCGGCGCGACTTATATGGTGCTCGCACCGGAAAATCCTGTCGTTGACTCCATCACGGCTCCCGAATGCCGGCAGGCGGTCGAGGACTACCGCAAGGTGGTTGCATCCAAGAGCGACCTCGACAGAACCGGGCTCAACAATGAAAAGACCGGTGTCTTTACCGGCGCTTACGCCGTCAATCCCGTCAACGGCGACAGGATTCCCGTCTGGATTGCCGATTATGTGCTGATCTCTTACGGGACCGGCGCGATCATGGCTGTTCCCGCGCACGATACCCGCGACTTCGATTTCGCGGTCAAGTTCAATATTCCGATCAGGTGCATCATCGAGCCGGACCCGAAAGAGGCAGCCGCGCTCAAGATCGATCCCGCCGATGTATTTGCCGGAAAAGTCTGCTGGACCGGAGACGGCAAATCCGTCAACAGCGCGAACAGCGAGGGACTCGATATCAACGGCATGGATGTGAAAGCCGCGAAAGCGAAGACGATTGAGTGGCTTGCCGCGCGTGGAATCGGACGCAAAATGACCAATTACAAACTGCGCGACTGGCTGTTCAGCCGCCAGCGTTACTGGGGCGAGCCGTTCCCCGTCATCGTCATGGAAGATGGTTCGATCCGGCTTGTCGATGAGAACGATTTGCCGGTGACTTTGCCTGACCTGCAGGATTTCAAACCGGCCGGAACCGGCGAATCTCCGCTTGCGAAGGCTGGGGAGTGGCTGGATTATACGGACCCCGTGACCGGCATGAAAGGCCGCCGCGAGACGAACACCATGCCGCAGTGGGCGGGTTCCTGCTGGTATTACCTGCGTTATATTGATCCGCACAACGACAAGGCGTTCATTGATCCGGAGAAGGAAAAATACTGGATGCCGGTCGATCTCTATGTCGGCGGCGCCGAACATGCGGTGCTGCATCTGCTTTATGCCCGTTTCTGGCACAAAGTCCTTTACGATATCGGTGCGGTTTCCACGAAAGAGCCGTTCCACCGCCTTGTCAATCAGGGAATGATTCTCGGCACGTCCTATAAAAATGAACGCGGTGTCATCATCCCGACCGATCAGGTCGAGCTTACGGAAAACGGACCTGTCTGCAAGGCGACCGGCGAGAAGCTTACAGAGTTCCCCGCAAAGATGTCCAAATCCCTGCGCAATGTGGTCAATCCGGACGATGTGATCCGTTCCTACGGCGCGGACAGCATGCGTCTTTACGAGATGTTCATGGGGCCGCTTGAAGCCGTCAAGCCGTGGAGCACACGCGGTGTCGAAGGCGTTTTCCGCTTCCTGAAACGTGTCTGGCGCATGATTGCCGAGACTCCGGTCTGTGACGGCGGGCTGACGAAAGAGCAGGCGAAAGTTCTTCATGCGACGATCAAAAAGGTCACGGAAGATACCGACACCCTGAACTTCAATACGGCGATCAGCCAGATGATGATCTTCGTCAACGAGTTTTCAAAATGTGAAAAGATGCCGCGCGAAGCCGCCGAAGCGTTTGTGAAGCTGATCAGCCCGTATGCGCCGCATATCGCCGAAGAACTGTGGGAAATCCTCGGCAACAAGGCTCCGGTTTCCCTTGCCGACTGGCCGAAGTATTCGGAGGAGGTTTTGCAGGAGGACGAGGTTGAGATTCTGATTCAGGTCAACGGCAAGCCGCGCGAGCGCATGATGATGCCTGTGAATGCCGTTCCCGCTGAAATGGAAAAACTGGCGCTGGGCAATGCCAATGTTCAGAAACAGCTTGAAGGCAAAAACGTTGTGAAAGTGATCTGTGTTCCGAAACGTGTCGTGAACATCGTAGCCAAATAATAAGGTGTTGTAACGGGGGGAGTTGCTGCAATGGAAAGAATCTGGACCGATCATTTGACTGTCCGCCACCACGAGTGCGGGCCGGATGCGAAGTTGAAGCTGAATGCGCTGTTCGACTATCTTCAGGACGCGGCTGCGCAGCACGCGGATCACCTCGGCGTGGGAATCGGATTCCTTGCCGAGCACCACATGCTCTGGGTTCTTTCCCGCGTAAAACTGAAGATTGCGCGTATGCCTGCCATCGGCGAGAGGATATGCGTCACGACCTATCCGAGCGGCCCGGAGAAAATCTTCGCGACCCGCCAGTATGCCGTTTATGATGAAAAAGGGGAACTCATCATTTACGGCACAAGTTTCTGGCTCCTGCTCGACGGAGCGAAATTC
>DXVA01000337.1:4555-4944 GCA_019408975.1 Lentisphaeria bacterium
TCCGTCCGCTGAAACCGCTTCAGTATCTTGGAAACGCCTTGCCTGCGAATGAAGACCAGACCCGTTATTTTGCGGGGCTGGACAAACTGGAAGGCAATCCGGCGGTTTCGGAACTGCGCGAATATGCCGTAAGTCACTCGATGATTGATGTAAACCGGCATTTGAATAATGCATATTATGCTTTCTTCACGAACGATGCACTGGGAATGATGAGCGGCGCTTTCCGTTCCGTTTCGGAGATTCAGGTGAATTTCAACCACTCCGGCGCACTCGGCGACCGCATTGTCTGCCGCGGATCGCTGTCTTCCGGCTGTTTCCATGTGGACGGCAGGTCGCCCGACGGTTCCGTCACTTATTTTCAGGCGTCGGGAGTTGTGGATGAATTATAG
>DXVA01000338.1 GCA_019408975.1 Lentisphaeria bacterium
GCAAGGGACTCCGGACGATTCGCATAAAGAAGCACAAGGAGCAGGATGAAATACGGGACCAGCAGCCACAGATAGAGCATACGCGGGATCAATGCGCCGTAGATGATCAGGAATATGCTGATGAAAAGCAGGTAGGAACGGTCCCGCCGCTGCCCGTTCATCAGGAAGATCAGGGATGCCGCCGCAAGGGATTCCAGCATGGATTTGTCTGGCAGAGTTCCCTGTTTCATGCGGAACAGGCTCCATGCACAGACGCCGCCGAAAATGAGACAGTTCACCACGATCCGCAGCATGGACGGGTAGACGCTGTAAGGGATGAACACGACGAAGGAGCAGGGAATGACTGCGATCAGGAGTCCGATCGTCAGCTGCGGCTGCCCATACTGCCACAGAGCCCCCGCAAAGGAGAGCCCGAGCAGGAGCGCATAGAGGAAATGCAGCGGATGGTGCGCCGGCGCCCGGAGCATCGCGGAACGGTCCACTATGACCTCTTTTCTATTCTTCTTCCGGAACATCGCCACTCCTCAGAAGCTGCATCGGATCGGTACGATATGACGCAGTCAACGGTTTTACATCTCCGTCATTCCGTTTTACACGGACCACGGACATGCGCCTGGGTTCATCCGATTCCCGCGGCGGAAAATGCTGCTTCGGAGCGAAAATCCATTGAACGGAAAATCCCTGCTCCTCCATGAGTTTCAGAAGTTCCGACAATTCGCGCGATGCGGACATGGTCAGGACATAGACCACCGAACCGTCGGGAAGGTTCTCCGCGGCATCCGCAATCACTTCCTCCACTTTGGATTTCGACGGCAGAAGATCGGTCAGCGCCTCCATGATTTTGATCCGGATTCCTGCGGCATCGCCGTTTTCCCGCAGAATGCCGCTTTCGTTTGAACCCGCAAAAAAAGTGAGGGCGCAGTATTTCTTGCTTAAATAATCCGTGATGGATGCCGCCGTCGTGATCAGGAATTCAAAATTGTTTTCAATATCGTCGAACCCGACGTTTTTCTCATCGGTATCCAGAATCAAAGTGATCCTGTCGATAGCCGTTACCTCGAATTCCTTGACCATGATGCAGCCTTTCGCCGCAGAGCTTTTCCAGTGGATCGCACGCATTTCATCGCCGGGATGATAAGGGCGCACTCCGAAAAAGTCCATGCCGCTGCCGGCGCGTCCGAGCGGCCTGCCTTCCTGATCGATGCTGGAAAATTGGTCGTGGCGGAGACGGAGATCTTCCAGAGGTTCGATCTTCGGCGTGATCGTGACGTCCGAAGGCAGGTGGAACTTCCGGGATTTCCAGAACAGCCCGCACGGATCGCCGCTGACGAGCCGGAGGGTTTTCAGCGAAAAATGCCCGCGCTTCATCGGCGTGATCCGCCGTTCGATGCGGCAGGAACCTCTGGGGGCGAGGGCGGGAATCACGGCATTGAGAGATCCGCCGCGGCAGAACGGAAGTTTCTCGATGACGACAACCGGCATACGGTAGAGATAAGTCCTGTTGACTGCGATGACGGGCAGCTGGAGCGTTCCGCCGCAGACCGCGTCGTGGGTCCTGTCCCGGGTGATTGTGATGCCGTGAAGCGAGAACTGCGCCATGATGAAGCAGGAGATCGTCAGAGCGCAGAGCAGGGACGCGATCATGGCTGTGGCGAATCCGACATTCATGATCGCGGTTCCGACGGCGGCAAGCGAGGCGAGCAGAAGCAGAATGCCGTTTTTTGTCGGCATTGCGATGATCATCAGGACGGGTCCTCGTTTTTCAGCTTGATGGAATCCAGAATGGAGTCCAGGACGTGATCCACGCTTTTCCATTCGCTGCGGCTGCGCAGTTTCAGGCGCAGCCGGTGCCCGATGACGAGCTTGAGCAGGGCGCGCACATCTTTCGGCGTGACGAAGTCGCGCCCGGAGTAGGCGGCAAGGCTCTGACTGCAACGCATGAGCGCAAGCGAAGCGCGCGGACTGCATCCGTTGGCAAGCGCCGGATGTTCCCGCGTGGCGTTGGCGATCCGGATGATGTATTCTTTGATTTGAGGGGACACTTTCACCTTTCTGACCTGCGCCTGACAGTAAACCACGTCATTGCTTTTGATGACGTAGGATATGCTGTTCAGCGGGTGCCCCGATATCTGCGAACTGAGAATTTCCATTTCCGCTTCAGGCGAGGGATAGCCGATGCTGAGGCGCATGAGAAAACGGTCCAGCTGGGGCTCCGGCAGAGGATAGGTGCCGTGATAGTCTTCCGGGTTCTGCGTGGCGATCACGAAAAACGGTTTCGGAAGGACATGCCCTTTGCCGTCGATCGTGATGGAGGATTCCGACATGCATTCGAGCAGGCTCGACTGTGTGCGCGGCGTTGTGCGGTTGATCTCGTCCGCGAGAATCACATTGCCGAAGATCGGCCCCGGCAGGAACTTGAACACACCCGCCGCTTCATCGAAGATATTGGTTCCCGTGATGTCCGACGGCAGCATGTCCGGTGTGAACTGTATTCTGCGGTACTGTGCCTGAACGGATTTCGCAAGTGTCTGTGCAAGAAGGCTTTTTCCGACTCCGGGCGCATCTTCCAGCAGCAGGTGCCCGTCTGCGAAAAGGCATACGATGATATTGCGTATCACATCGGGATTTCCCTTGAATACGCGTGCGATATTGTCCTCCAGCTGACGGATGATTTTCTGAAGTGTTTCCGTATTGAAGTTTTCGGCGGTCCACTTGTTTTCAATGTTTTTCCTGGCGAATTCAGGATTGTTCGGATCGTTGAAGACGAGCATTGCCCCGCCCATCTGGATGATGTCCATGTGCTTGATGAGCTGCATGGTGACTGGCTGCGAGTTGACGAAAGTCCCGTTCGCACTGTTGAGGTCCTTGATGAAGAAACCTTCTTCTTCGCGGGAGATTACAGCATGATGGCGCGATACGTTCTGATCGCCGATGACGACGTCGCAGTCCGGTTCCCGCCCGATGACGACGTTGTTGCGCTCCATGACGACTTCGCGGTTCTGCCCGTAGCCGTCCTGAATGGTCAGCGTGGGGTGGTCGCGGTGTTCGGAAGAAGGCAGTTTGCTCATAATGAGAGGTCCTTTGTTGGTGCGGAGTTGCGGGACTTGCCGGATTACATGAGATCCTCGTCCGTGACGGATGCTTCGTATTCGATTCCGTTTTCATCGAACATCTTCCTCAAGTCGTTACGGTCGATAGACTTGAAGAGTGCCTCCTCCGGCGTGACGATGTCGCGTTTCACGATATCAAGCAGGGAACCGTTGAGCGATCTCATGCCGAGCTTGTGGCCTGTCTGGATCGTGGAAGGGATCTGATATATCTTGTTCTCGCGGATCAGGTTGCTGACAGCCGATGTCACGATGAGGATTTCGAGAGCGGCGATACGTCCTCTTCCTTTCCGTTTGCAGAGAGTCTGCGCAACGATTCCCTTGAGCGAGCCGGAAAGCATGGCGCGGATCTGCTCCTGACGGTTCGCGGGGAACTGCTGAATGATACGGTCTGCGGTACTGGCGGCTGTGGTCGTATGCAGTGTCCCGAACACAAGGTGTCCGGTTTCCGCCGTTTCAAGTGCGATTTCCACGGTTTCCAGGTCTCGCATTTCTCCGACGAGCACGATATCGGGGTCTTCACGGAGGGCGGCTCGCAGTGCGGCGGCGAAGCTGTTGGTGTGCCGTCCGATTTCGCGGTGGTTGATCAGGCATTTCTTGTTGGGATGCACGAACTCGACCGGGTCTTCGATGGTGATGATGTGGTCGGTGCGGTTCCTGTTGATGTAGTCGATCATGGCGGCAAGCGTGGTTGACTTTCCGGAACCTGTCGGTCCGGTGACAAGGACAAGTCCCTTGTTCAAGGTGCAGAGATCCGCGATGACGGGAGGCAGGTCGAGCTGTTCAAATGTCAGGATGTTTGCGGGGATGAGTCGTGTGACGACGCCTACTCCGTGAAGGTCGCGGAAAACGTTTACGCGGAAGCGGTCTCCGCTGGGCAGAGAATAAGCCAGGTCTGTATCATTGCACGCTTTGAACTGGTCGATATTGCGCTGCGGCATGATCTCGAATGCAAGCGCCTCGATCTCGTCGCTTGAAAGCGGAGGAGTATCCGTAAATACCATTTCGCCGTCGATACGATATGCCACGGGAGTGTCACTGCTCATGTGCATATCGGATGCTTTCTGCTCGATCAGAAATTCCAGATATACGTCTATGTTGGGCATCGGTTTTTTCCTTGTTTATCTTAACCTTTGATTTATTCAGTAATGGTTATCACAATAGCACGGGAAGTAAAGTTTTCAAATCCGAAATACGAACATTTGAAAGATGTTGAAGCGACTTTGCTGCGTATCGGTGAGAAAATCATGAACGGCAGGCTTGTTTTGCCGCGGTGCAGGCGACTCTTACTTTGCCGGAGCTCTCGAACTTGATACATCAACTTCCCGCCCTTGAGCGAATTGAACCTGCACCAATATTCTTTGTAAGACGGCAAACTTGTTTGCCGAGGTGCAGGTGATTCTCACCTGCCGCGGAGTATGAGGGCGCGGAGCCCTCATGTTCTTTGTTCTTCCGGCGGCGGTTCCACCCGCTGCCGGAAGAGCACCAAAGGTGCGAGAGCCGCCGGGACAGTGTATCACCTTGGGAATTCCGCCGGAGCTCTCGAACTTGATAAATCAAGTTCTCGCCCTTGAGCGGATTGGACCGCTCCGGCGGGGGATTTCGTGCTGCGCACGACCAACTTACGCAGTTGGATCGCGGCAGATGCGATACACCTGCACCATGATATTTTCATCAAGACGGCAAACTTGTTTTGCCGAGGTGCAGGTGACTCTCACCTGCCGCGGAGTATGAGGGTGCGGAGCCCTCATGTTCTTTCCCGTCGGCGGCGGTTCCACCCGCTGCCGGAAGAGCACCAAAGGTGCGAGAGCCGCCGGG
>DXVA01000339.1:0-2058 GCA_019408975.1 Lentisphaeria bacterium
GGCAGGTGAGAGTCACCTGCACCTCGGCAAAGCAAGTTTGCCGTCTTGAAAATATTCATGGTACAGGGCGCAAAATACCTTTTTTCTGTAAAATCTTTCTTTTTTGTCTTGATTTTATTTTGTAATATGTTATAATTATATCGAAAATCAAAATTATAATTTTATAATATGAAATTAAGATGAAATCACTTCATAAGACATTCGACATTCTGGAATACATTGTGCTGCAATGCGGACGGCATGTGACGCCGAGTGAAGTTGCGGAATATGCGAATCTGAATATCGCGACCTGTACACGCATTATGGGGGAACTGGTGGAGCGCGGATATCTGGATAAGATTTCGCGGAAGGCAGGTTACATACCGGGTCCCATGGTCGTTTCCATCGGGACGCGCGATAATTGCTACCGCCGTCTTGCCGCTGCCGCGCGGGAACCGGTCCGGCTTCTTGCGGAACGGATTCGTATGACGGTGAATCTTGCGGTCATGAACCGTGACCGCCGCGTGATGCTCTGCTTTCACTCCTGCCGCCGGAACTGGACTCCGTGGAACAGTTTCACTTTTGACGGCGATCATGCTGTGACCGCAACGGGCTGGCTTCTGCTTTCCGCGATGGAAACCGGGGAAGCGGAAAAAGTCATCCGGGAGAAAAAGCTTCCGATTTCACGGAAGGAGCTGGAGCTGACACGGAAACGAGGCTGGGTCAATTTTATTTCTTCCGAGGACTCCATACGGGTGATGGGGCATTTGATTTCTGTTGACGGATATCCGCCCGCCGCAATCGGCTTCGGCATTCGCAGTGAGGATGACCCGGATGAAATACTGAAGCTTTCCGATGAGACTGCACAGCAGATCCGACGGAAGTTGATACCCGACTCAAGAGCATATTGAATCGTAATTATAAAGATAAGGAAAGAAAAGAGATGAGTTTGATCTGGAACAGCAGGAACACGCCGTCGGAACTTCATTCGATTTTGACCGCGCTCGGGGAAGAATATCCGGTGAAAGAAGGGGCGCAGGGGGTGAATCTGAGTTTCGAGAAGGAGGAAAATCCGCAAGCGCTCCGTGTGAACCGCCATGCGGAAGGTTTTCTCATAACTTACGGGAGTGCGTCTTTTGCCGCGCGCGGCGTGGCATACGCTCTGTCCGGGCAGGAATGCGACGAGAAAATCTGTTTTAAGACGCACGGCATCCTGCTGGATTGCTCCCGGACGTCGGTTGTCCGCCCGGATTACTTCAAACGCTGGCTGCGCCGTTTGTCCCTGCTTGGTTACAATATGGCGATGCTTTATACCAAAGATGCGTATCAGGTTCCCGGAGAGAATTATTTCGGGTACATGCGCGGAGCATATTCTCTTGAGGAAATCCGTGAGATTGATGCTTATGCAAAGAGACTCGGAATTGAGATGATCGCCTCGATCCAGGCGCTCGGGCATCTTGAACCGATCATGCGCTGGGGGGCATACTATGAGGTTCGCGATACGGATAACGTGATCCTTGTGGATTGTGAAAAGTCTTATGTCCTGCTGGAAAAAATGATCAAATTCTGGAGCGACGCCCTTGATACGCGCCGGATTCATCTGGGGATGGACGAGACGCATGACCTCGGGCGCGGAAAGTTCATGGACCTGCATGGATATGAGCGCCCGTTTGATATTTACAACCGTCATTTGAACCGTCTCTGCGGCATTTGCGAAAAGTATGACCTGAAGCCGATCATCTGGAACGATATGTATTTCCGTTACGCGAACAAGGAGCAGAACTATTATGACACCGGAGCGCAGATCCCACAGGATGTCAAGGACGCCATTCCGAAAATGGTTCAGCTCTCCTACTGGGACTATTACCATCGCGACCGTGAAATCTACTCGAAAATGCTTCAGCGCACGCGCGATCTGAACGGGGGAGCGCCTTTCATGGCGTCCGGCATCTGGACCTGGTCGCGCCTCTGGTGCGATTACGAGCAGAGTTTTGCGACGGTCAAGCCTTGCGTGGATGCCTGCCGTGAACAGGGAATCACGGAGATTCTCTATACTTTGTGGGGCGATGACGGCGGTTA
>DXVA01000339.1:2068-2691 GCA_019408975.1 Lentisphaeria bacterium
CGAATCTGTTTTTGCGGGGCTGGCGTGGGCTGCGGATTATGCTTTCAACGGAGCGGTTTCGGAGCCGCGCATCAGCCGGCTTTTCCGGGCTGTCTGCGGGACATCCTATGAACTTCAGGTGGAGCTTGGAAAAATGGAGATGATCTACGGCGAGGAGAACGGGGCACCCCTGAAGGTCAATGCCGCGTCTGTTCTCTGGGATGATCCGCTGATGGGAATCGTCTGGCATGAAATGCTTGCGCGTGACCCTGAAATCTGGAAGAAGGCGCTCAAATGCTACAAGGAACTCCGTGACAGAACTGAAGCGCATCGCGAGGACCGCGGCGCCGGAATCATTAACCATGCCTGGAACCTCCTGAATGTACTGGCAAGAAAAGTCGAACTGCGTGCTGTTCTTGTACATGCATACAGAAAACATGATTTTTCAACGCTCGGAGTCGTTGCGGAAAAGTATGTGCCGGAGGTCATTGATGCATTGGAAGGGCTGAACGACTCTTTCCGTGACCAGTGGTTCCGCGGTTATAAATCCTACGGGCTTGAGATCATGCAGATTCGTCTTGCGGGACTTCGCGAGCGTTATGCCGAGCTTGCGCGCAGGATTGACAAACTGCTCGAAGGGCGGA
>DXVA01000339.1:2701-4876 GCA_019408975.1 Lentisphaeria bacterium
CGGCTGGTTTATCTGATTTTATCGGAACTGGTCATTTGAAACTTGAAAGAGAGAGAATATGAGCGAAAAATCCTATCAGCAGGCGATGAATTTCATCGGGAACGAAAAACAATTTCACCTCGGTTTTCTGCCGACGGAACAGTCCAGTCCGCTGACGAAAAATCTGGATAAGGAGTTTGCCGCCTCCAGCACGGACGGTGTCCGCTGTCTTCAGCGCGTGGACCGCAACGTATTGGAAATGGCGAAACGGATTTTCCAAAGCGAAGAGTTCGCCAGACTCGTCGAGACCGGGAAGAAAACCATTGACGGCGGCGGCAGGATCGTCTTTTCCGGTTGCGGCGCGACCGGGCGGCTGAGCATTCTGCTGGAATGCATGTGGCGCGACTGCTGTTTCAAAAACGAATCCGTGAAACAGTATGCGGATCAGGTTTTCAGCATCATGACCGGCGGTGATTATGCTCTGGTGCGTTCCGTGGAATTCTTCGAGGACTATCAGGAGTTCGGGCGTCAGCAGGTGCGTGAAATGGGGATGAATGAAAACGATATGCTGGTTGCGATCACCGAGGGCGGTGAAACCTCCTCCGTGCTCGGAACCGTGGACGAGGCTCTGCGCCGCGGCTCGAAAGTTTTCCTGATGTTCAACAATCCCGCCGACCTGCTGGCGGAACATCTGGAACGTTCCCGTCAGGCGATCAGGAATCCGAAAGTCTGCGTGCTTGACCTGCACTGCGGTCCCATGGGGCTTGCAGGATCGACCCGTATGCAGGCTACCACGTCCGAACAGCTGGTCGCCGGCGGGGCGCTGGAAATGATCATGTGCGGACTTCTGAAGCAGTCTCCGCCTGACTATGCCGTCGCGTTCGAGAAGCTTCTCAGCGAACTGGAAGCCTCTGCGCCCGTGATTGCCTCCTATATTGACTTCGAGGCGGGAATTTACCGCAAAAAAGGAAAGATCACCTATTTTGCCGATGATTTTCTGCTGGATATTTTTACAGATACGACGGAACGCTCCCCCACATTCATGCTGCCTCCGTTCCGCAAGAAGGACGACAGAGTTTCTCCTGCTCCGTGGGCATTCGTCAAGAGCCCGGTGCGCACGACGCCGGAGGTCTGGGAGAACGGAATGCACCGTCCTCTCCGTTGTCTGGAGTGGGCTCCGGAAGATTACAAACGCATGGGCGCGCCGGAAGCGATTCAGCAGAATCCGCCGCAAATCCGCGCCGCGGAACTTCTCAAGTTCGAGGTCGGCATGGAGTCGCCGGAGGAACGCTGTGATTCCGGCGAGGACGCCGCAGTGCTTGTGACCGTCGGAGGGCAGGGGGGGTGTCCCGTGCTTCAGCGGGCGTTTGAGGGGATTTCCGCAGGATTCAAATATCAGAGGAAACTTGCCGTCGGCGGAGACTGTCCGGCGGATTTCAAGGTCGCGGTATCGTGCGAAGCCTCCCCGCTTCGTCTTATGGAACATATGGCGGTCAAACTTGTCCTGAACACCGCATCGACCGGGATCATGGTTGTCCTCGGGCGTGTCACCGGCAACTGGATGAGCTGGGTCGATGTGACCAACAAGAAACTGATGGATCGCGGAATCCGCCTGATCTCCGAAATCGGCGGCATCGGCTATGAGGAGAGCTGTATTCGTCTTTTCGAGGCTGTCGAAGAACTGGAGAAGAGCCGGATACCCGCAAAAGAGAAGCCGTCCGCCGTTCAATACGTCCTGAATGCGATGAAGAAATAACGGCATTTGAAATCCGCCCGTGCTGTTTCCCGGAATCTTTCCGTTCATGGGAATGCGGGCGGAGCTTTATCCGGAAAATGGGGTTGATAACCCGATGGTCTGCATCATAAAACAGTTTCATGCAGAAACTTCACCTCTGCTGCAATCCTGCGGAGAAATGTTGGCTGCCATGGGCGAAATCTCCCGATACACCGTATGCTTCGTCCCGAGGCATTTCATTTTTTATTCTAATTGGGTTCAAAACTCCGATCCTGGGTCGGCTTTGAAGCGGAAGAATGTGTGAGCATTCTTCTCGAGACTCTGCTCTTGTCGTGGTCCAGCGGCGAACCGCTGGTCGCGCGGCGCGCGAAATCTCCGCCCGGCGAGCGGTTCAAACCGTTCACCGACGAGAACTTTTCTTTTGAAAAGTTCGAAAGCTCCGGGCGTTCTCCTGTGATCAC
>DXVA01000034.1 GCA_019408975.1 Lentisphaeria bacterium
GGAACAGGGAACTCTGAAGTAAGAAGGAACGGGGAAACATTTGAACAATCGAACAATTGAACAATTCAGCAATTGAATGAAGAAAGGAAAAATAAGGCGGGAGGCGGATTGACTGCGTTCTCTGTGGGATTTCGTTCTGCTCCGGGAGAATGACGAATCCCCGGGCAAACGGAGAGCATTACAGTTTTTCCTTGCTTCTTTCTTTTTATTTTCCTGGTCCTGCCTTTGCTCTTTTTCCAAAAGAAATACGTTCCGGTTCATAGACGGTCTCCTGTCAGTTATAAAATATTTTCATATTTATAATTATAATCAAAAAAGCCTTTTCCGCAAGAAGAGAAAAACGTAGATTTCAGTAACAATTCCGACTTGGCGGGAAAATACCGCCCGGAACAGATGACGGATACAGGAAAGAAAATCTCCTTTTTTCACTTTTGCCTCTTGACAATTCCTTAAAATATAATATAATAATATTATAGCACAGATTCAAAATAACAGGAAGAAGCAATGCCAAGAGTCTTGAAGTATAATGAAGCGGTTTTGAAGATCACGAAACTGATCAAAGACCTGAATTTGAAAATCAATGACCGTCTGCCGACGGAACAGGATATCGCAAGATCGCTCGGAATGAGTATTGCTCCCATTCGCCAGGCAATGGCGGAGCTTCAAAGCAAAGGTGTCATCCGGAAAATGCCGGGTGTGGGTACCTTTTTCTGCGGTAATCTGAAAATAGACAACTGCCATTTTCTTGTCGGGCTGGTCAACGTGGATGACCACTTTTTCCCAAATGGAGCCGCCGCCTATGAACTGCGGAGCTCCCTGCAGAAACATGATGCGGAATGCCGTTTTTTCAATGTTCCCCGTGATGTCGACGCTTCCCTGCTGGATGAACTCAATCAGTGCGACCGTTTCATCATTACGGGATTTGTAAATGACGCCTGGGTGCGATGTCTGCAGAATATGAATAAACCAATTGTCGAGCTCGGAGTCAGTGACTATGGCGGACCGATCTGCCGGGTGGAGCATGACTGGGCAAAAGCACTTGAAACCGCCGTAACGAGATTAAAAGACGACGGCTACCGCAAAATCATGTTTCTGGTGCAGGACCCTCTTTTCAATGCCAATGCAAGAAACATGCGCGAGTTCTTTCTGGATTCTCTTGCCGGAAACGGCATCACTCCAGATTATGATGCCGCCCCGTTCATCACTTATAGCCGCAGCATGGGGGACATCAGACAAATCATGCAGGATTCCGCCCGGCGTCCCGATGCCGTGATCGTGGCGGAGCCGGGAGGCAATCTTTTTCCGACTCTGATGGCGGTAAATTCGCTCGGCTCAGCCATGCCCGCGCTGGTCATTCTGCAGGAAAAAAACCTGCTCTCCCCGGATGCGGAAAGATGGATTCCGAATCTCTATAACGTTCTTTTCAAGGAAAACATCATGGAGGTCACAGTGCGCATTCTCTATGAGTTTCCTTACAGGTTCATCGAAGAATGCAATGTCTATCGGATCGAACCGGAAATCGGATGCGGTCGCAGTTCCGTTCCGATTCCGCTGCCATACGTAGTGAAAAATAAAACATGAAACAAAAGGAGTTATCGGCAATGGGGAACAGGAATATTTTCACCTTAGTAGAATTACTAATCGTTATAGCGATCATCGCAATCCTGGCGGCAATGCTGCTGCCCGCATTAGGCAAGGCCCGTGAAAAAGCAAGAAGCACCCAATGCATATCGCAGCTTAGACAGATCGGCACTGCAGTATATCAGTATGCAGACCTTTACAAGGACTATTTTCCACCTTACCAAGGCAAACACCCCCGATATACAGAAGGTACGGTCACATGGAATTTCTTTTTGAATGACGTCATCTCCAATCCGCAATATCTTACCGCTTATTCCAGCATGAGCAAAATCTTTTATTGCCCTTCCGAAAAACAAAAACGTCTTGCCACCAATTACGGCTACAACCAATATACAAAGGATTCCAGTCCGTACAAAGCACCGAAAATGGGGTCTCTCCGCTATCCGTCGTCCAGACCCCTTGCAGTTGACCTTTGGCAAAACTGGGAAGGCGTCAGCTTTACAGAGTGGGATCTCGTACAGGATTCCGATGTCAATCGGTTCAGGAAAACCATCCGCCACAATAAAAATGGCAATATGCTGTATGCCGACGGTCATATCGGAAATTATACCATTGCCTCCCTGAAAGTGATGTCAATCCGGAATATTGCCCTCGACGGGCGCTATGGTGAACCTGTCAAATAAGGAGAAACAATTTCATGAAAACGTATTTACTGTCAGCAGGCTTGTTTCTGTTTTCACTCGGAGCGGCGGATATTTCATTTGTCACCGGCTCTATGCCGCTGGAAACCATCCCGCAGACAACTGCCAGATACCACCCGTCCGATGCAGAATTTGATACAGGGTTGCAAAAATCCTGGAAAACAAAAGAAGGAATTACGGTCATTTCTCTACTTGCAGGCGAAAAAGAACTTCACATCAGGGCAAAGATTCAACTCGGACGCAGACCGACTGCCGCAACAAAAAACCATGATGCCCGGTTTACAGAAGAAGATGACGCAATCACTTTTTATTTTGATCCAAATCTGATGAATCACAGCCATCGCTTTATCGGCGTAAATTGTATTAATGTCAGAAATGACGGCATCAATAATTCTTATCGCAGGAATTATAACATACGAACAAAAACAGAAGTCACGGAAAAAGGCTGGCGGCTGTATCTTGCAGTTCCTTATACTGACCTGGGCATTCTCAAAGAACGGGGAAGCGTGTTCGGGCTGAATGTAAGACAAAAGGAATCCCTTCTCGCCGGTAGTCTGAGGACTCCGGCAGAATGGCTGCCGCTTTCAGCGCATTACCCGAAAGCGCAATTACACTTAAACAGCCGAAACGGCTTTTTGAATATTATTTCGGATCGCCTGAAACATGGCGCCATCTTGTATGATTCAGTCAATGGCCTTCAAAAAGTCACTTTTCCCTTTACAAACGGAGCGGGCAAAGTAAAATTCAATGATAAAAATTCTCCTGGGAAAATTTCCCTGATCTTCATCGGCACGGATCACTGCGGGAAACGCTATTCAAACCGTCTGTATGCAGAATATTATGTGGATGTTTATAAAGGACAGTCCGCCGGGAAAAAAGTTTCATCTTCTCCCGCAGCGACAATCTGGACCACGTCGTCCATGCGAAAAATCATGCCGGATCAGCCCCTGCCTTCAAAGCAGGGGAAAAGCCTTGAAGTTGCATTGGCACGAAATGAGTATGAAGGACTTCCGGTCCATATCACACCGCATAATAAAATGCAGGAATTCAAAATTTCATTCTCACAGCTGAAAACAAAAGAAGGCATGGTATTTCCGCATAATGGAATTAACCTGTTCCATCTTGCAACAGTCCATATCTCGCGACTTTCCGATACCACTGGTCATACAGGCGAATGGCAAGATCCGTTAATTCCACTGGAAACCGGAAAACTTAACTGCCCAGCAAACAGGAATACAACACTGTATCTGCGTATTCATGCAGAGAAGACAGTCAAAGCGGGAATCTATGAGGGGAAACTTCATTTAGACTCAGTCGGGGAAAAAATATCAATCCCTTTAAAGATCCGTGTATATGACTTCAAGCTTGCAGACCGGAATCATACACAAACCGCATACGGCTGCTTCAGACGTTTTCCCGCATACCTGGGATTGAAGTCACGGGAACAGCGAAAAGAATATATGCTGACGGTTTGCCGTGAAATGGCTCGTTACCGGATATCCGGGGGCAATGTTCTTTCCTTTCTCAAGATTCATGATCCGTATGGAACTCCGGATTTCAGCGAACTGGACGAAAGAATCAGATACATGACTGAAGAACTCCATTTTACAGGGCTGAACCTTGCTTCTCTGATCAACTGGGAACTGCCCCGGGAACTCTGTTTCCGCTATGGTCAGAAATACACGGCTGATGAAATGGAAACACGTAAAGTTTTTTTTGAAAAACTTCTGACACATCTCAGCGAAAAAAATACTCTCAAATGGTTTTACTGGTATGAAATCGACGAACCGAATCCGGGAACCCATTCCAAAGTTGCAAAATATATGGATACGGTCGCCGAACTCTTTCCCAATGTGCCGAGACTGACAGCACTGAATACCCAGGCACAGCCTGAACTGGAAGGCAAATCTGAAATATGGGCACCGATCCTTGATGTTTACAATACCCGACAGCCATGGTGGAGAAAGCAGCAGAAACAAGGGCGGAATATTTGGTGGTATGTCTGTAATTTTCCGCGTTATCCCTACCCGACAAACTTCATTGACGCTCCCGCGATTATGCCCCGGATTCGAGCATGGATCGCTGAAAAGTTTGAAATCGAGGGCGAGCTCTACTGGTCTGTGGATTATCTGACCGCAAAAGACAAGGGCTATGAAAGTCCCTATGAAAATCCCTATATCGGCAACTTCTCCAATGGAGAGGGACTGTTGTTCTGGCCGCCCTCCTTCAACGCCGCCCAGAAACCTGTATTCAAAGCGCCGTGGCCCTCCCTGCGACTGGAAATGATTCGTGACGGAATTGAGGATCGCGAATATTTCTACGAAGCAAAAGAATGTCTGCGGCGCCTGAAAAGAATGTCTGCGGCAGACACGGTACTGATCACAGAACTGGAAAATGCCGTGAAAATTCCGGATACACTGGTAAAAAGCCCAACATCTTACACCTTCTCACCCAGGCAACTCCTCTTCTTTCGCCGCAAACTGGCGACTCTCATAGTCCGCGCACAGCATGAACTGAAAAAATCTTCATCATCAAAGGAATAGATCATGAAAAAAATATGGATCGCATTATGTATTTTTTCCATTTGCACCCTTAATGCAAAAGAATTTGTCCTGCCTGTCGGAACAAGCGGAATCAGCGTCAAGACAGGCGATTCAAATACTGTTGCCAGTCTGGCGTTTCTCAAAGGGAAAACACCGCTTTGCTTCTTTAAGCTCATGGTGGAACTGTATGAAAGGCCAGGAGTCGGCTGGCAAGGTGTAGGGGCGGACTGGACCAGTCTAAAAACAACCCGGAACAGCAGAAAAATCGCCGAAACGGCAGAATATACGGAATTTATAGCCGAATCTGTCTCTCAAAGAAATAATGCTCCGATACGCCCCCTGAATATAATTTACCGGATTCGTGTCTGGAAAAAAGAAAATAAGGTTTCGATGAAACTTCTCACCGTAACAGGAACAGGGCCAATCGAAGTACAATTGCGAACAATCGCCCTGCCAATCACTTTTCAGACACAAAAGTCAGCTCAGGACTCTGGTCCCGACTGGATGTCCATCACCTTTTCTGATACCCGGATGGTAATTACAATGACGCCGGCACAACGGGTTCAGGGCGATCTGCTGGTACGCCTTCAAACACCTCTTTGGCTAATGCAGAATGAACCTTTCGACCCCGAAGCGCCGGAGTATTTCTGGAGTTTTGAAAAATAAAAAACAGCACTCATCCGGCAGCAGCAAAACAGCAGAATTCACAGTAAATTTGAAATATGCCTGGAATCATTGCCTATATTGCCGGCATTCTCCGCCCTATTGGAACAGCGGGTCCCAATCTTTGAACACGGGTTCCATGTTGATTTGTTTCAGGCTCGCGACGACATTCGGAACGGAATGGTCGTCCACGACCGTGAACTGCCCGACATCCGCCGATTCCTTCTGCTTTTCGGACTCCACATAACCGCCGGGATTCACTTTTGAACCGGCGCTGATGTGGGTGGCGCATGTCTGAATCACATTCATGCGGAACGCATGCGGTTCGCGCGTGGAAATGAACATGTCGATCTCCGGGAAATAAATGCGGAATGCCAGCATCATCTGTTCCAGATCGTGCTGACTGACCGGGTGCGGCACCTCGAATCCGCCTTCCATCGGCGTAATACGGGGAAATGAAACCTGGTTGCGCACCTGCCAGTTGATCCTGCGCACGTGCAGGGTATGCGCCGCCATGGAAACCGCTTCGCTGCGCCAGTCGTAAAGCCCGAGAAGCGCACCGACGCCGATATTGTAGAATCCCGCGCGCGCACCGTTTTCAGGCGCAACGACACGGTTGCCGTAAATGCTCTTCGGACCGGTCGGATGAAGTTTCCTGTAAGTCTCCTGATCATAGGTTTCCTGATAGATCGTCATCCCGTGAACGCCCGCTTTGATCAGTTCCCGGTAAAAGTCAACGGTCTGCGGATGGAGCTCGATGGAGATATAGGCGAACATTTCACGGAGCCTGCGGACCACAGGAAGCATGTATTCAAGATTCACCGTGAGCGGATCGGAACCGGCGATCAGGAGAACGGATTCCATGCCCCATTTCCGAAGCACTTCCGCCTCGGCAATGGTTTCATCAACGGCAAGACGGCGGCGTTTGAAATGGTTGGAAGTGCGGAAGCCGCAGTAAACGCATCCGTTGACGCAGTAATTGGAAAAGTAGATCGGGGCGTAAAGCCTTGCGACGTTCCCGAAACGCATTTTCCGGATGCGTTCCGATTTTTCGCGCATGGCATCCATATACCGTTCCCCGGCAAGAGGCGAAATAAGGCTCAGAAAATCATTGAAGGAAATTTCTCCCGCACAAAGGGCGCGGTCCATATCGGCCGCCGTCGTGGAATTGATTCTGCCGAGCAATTCCTTCTCGCTGTATCTGATTTCAGGAAACACTTTAACCATTACCTCCAAAGTAGAAAGAGGAAATATAGCATATTCCGGGAGGAAAGCCAGCGCTCATTCCGGAAAAATCGCAGCCGGCGGAAATGTTCAAACGGGCCGGCGGCGCCATTCTTCCGCATATTGTGAATAAATAAACAGCTAATTGAATCCCAATCTTACTTTTATGAAAAAAAATGGCGGGAATACTTGACAAAATCCGCTTGTCACGCTATCTTATCTATTCAATTGAATTGTGAAACAATGGATTCTTTAAAATATAAACACCCAACAACATAATGGAAGGATTGACACAATGGCAATCAAAGTCGGTATCAATGGTTTCGGAAGAATCGGACGCATGGTCTTCCGCGCAGCAGTCGAGAATTTCAGCAAGGACATCGAAATCGTCGGAATCAACGACCTTCTCGATCCTGACTACCTCGCCTACATGCTGAAGTATGACTCCGTTCACGGCATCTTCAACCACGACATCAAAGTCGAAGGCAGCTACATGGTTGTCGACGGCAAGAAGATCCGCCTCACAGCGGAAAAAGATCCCACACAGCTCAAATGGAACGAAGTTCAGGCTGATGTTGTTGTCGAGTCCACCGGTCTCTTCCTTGAAGATGCCAAGGCACGCATGCACATTCAGGCAGGCGCAAAGAAAGTCATCATGTCCGCTCCTTCCAAGGACAGCACCCCGATGTTTGTCTACGGCGTAAACGACAAGACCTATGCAGGCCAGGACATCATCTCCAACGCTTCCTGCACAACGAACTGCCTCGCTCCCATCGCGAAAGTCCTCAATGACAAATTCGGTATCGTCCGCGGTCTCATGACCACGGTTCATGCCGCCACAGCCACACAGAAGACCGTTGACGGACCGTCCAAGAAAGACTGGCGTGGCGGACGCGGCATCCTCGAAAACATCATCCCGTCCTCCACGGGTGCTGCCAAGGCTGTCGGCAAAGTCCTTCCCGCCCTCAACGGCAAACTCACAGGCATGTCCATGCGCGTCCCGACCTCCGACGTTTCCATCGTCGACCTGACGGTTGAGCTCGCAAAAGAAGCCGACTATGCAGAAATCTGCGCCGCGATGAAGGAAGCTTCCGAAGGCGAACTCAAAGGCATCCTCGGATACACCAACGAAGCAGTCGTCTCCACAGACTTCCGCGGCGATGCACGCACCTCCATCTTCGATGAGAAGGCAGGTATCGCTCTGGACAAGACCTTCGTCAAAGTCTGCTCCTGGTATGACAATGAGTGGGGTTACTCCAACAAGGTCCTCGAAATGGCTCGCGTCATCTGCAAGTAATTTCCGAGCTGACATTACCTTTTCAAAGGGCGGACGGCATCTATCCGTCCGCCCTTTTTTCTTGAACTGAAATCCCGTAACAGAAAAGAGATTCATCATGAATAAAAAGACATTGCGCGATGTTGATCTGAAAGGAAAACGCGTTGTCATGCGCGTTGACTTCAACGTGCCCCTCAAGGAAGGCGTCATCAAGGACGACACCCGTATCAAGGGCGCTCTCCCCTCCATCAAATACGTTCTCGAACAGGGCGGCAGCCTCGTCCTCATGAGCCACCTCGGCAGACCCGATGAAAAGGGCATCACAGCCGATACCAGCCTCAAGCCCGTTGCCGAATACCTCTCCAAGCTCCTCGGCAAACCCGTGACATTCGTTGCGGACTGCGGCAAAGCCGACGCTGAAGTCGCCGCAATGAAGCCCGGCGACATCGTCATGCTCGAAAACACCCGCTATTACAAAGAAGAACAGGCGAAAGCGAAGCAGAAAGACGGCGAATCCGACGAAGATTTCAAGGCAAGAAAAGCCGAACTCAAGGAAAAGCAGAAAGAACTCGCAAAGAAGCTCGCTTCCTACGGCGACATCTACTGCAATGACGCATTCGGAACAGCTCACCGCGCCCATGCTTCCACGGCGGTCATCACGAAATACATCCCGACCTCCGTTGCCGGTTTCCTGCTTGAGAAAGAGATCGAATACCTCGGCAACGCCGTTGAGAACCCGGTCCGCCCGTTCGTTGCGATCCTCGGCGGCGCCAAAGTTTCCGACAAACTCGCGGTCGTGAACAACCTTCTCACGAAGGTCAATACCCTGATCATCGGCGGCGGCATGGCTTACACTTTCCTGAAAGCACAGGGGCACAATGTCGGCAACTCCCTCTGCGAACTGGATCAGCTTGATTATGCAAGAGACATGATCGCCAAGGCAAAAGAGCTCGGCGTCAATTTCCTGCTCCCCGTCGACAATGTCGCCGCGGACAAGTTCGATGCGGAAGCCAACACCCAGATTGTCGGCGACGACATTCCGGACGGCTGGATGGGGCTTGACATCGGTCCGAAGACCGTTGAGCTTTACAGCAATGCCATCAAAGGCGCCAAGACGGTTGTCTGGAACGGTCCCATGGGCTGCTTTGAAATGGAGAAATTCAGCAAAGGCACATTCGGTGTCTGCGCGGCGGTTGCCGAAGTCAAGGCGAACGGCGGAATCTCCATCATCGGCGGCGGCGACTCTGTCGCGGCGGTCAACAAGAGCGGTCTTGCCGAGAAGATGTCTCACATTTCCACCGGCGGCGGCGCTTCCCTCGAATACCTCGAAGGCAAACAGCTTCCGGGTGTTGTAGCTCTGAACGACAAATAAGAAAGAAGTTGATATTATGTCCAGAAAAGTATTTATCGCAGGCAACTGGAAAATGAACAAGACGGCGGCTGAAACAGTCGCTCTCTGCCAGGGACTCAAGGAAAAATTTGCAGACATCTGCCCGTGCAAAGCCGATGTAGCCGTCTGCCCGCCTTTCACCAGCATCGCAACGGCGATCGCAGAACTCAAGGGCTCGAACATCAAAGTCGGCGCTCAGAACATCCATTGGGCGGATAACGGCGCATTCACCGGTGAAATCTCCGGCGCAATGCTCAAGGAAATGGGCGTGGAATACGTCATCATCGGTCACAGCGAACGCCGTCAGTATTTCGGCGAGACCGATGAAACGGTCAACAAGCGCATTCAGGCTGCTCTGAAATATGAGCTCAAACCCATCGTCTGCATCGGTGAGACTCTCGAAGAACGCGAAGGCAACAAGACCGAAGCGGTTCTTGAAAAGCAGATCAAAGGCGCATTCGCGGGAATCTCCGCCGACGACTTCAAGAAGATCGTCATCGCATATGAACCTGTCTGGGCGATCGGCACAGGCAAGACCGCGACTCCCGACATGGCGGAAGCCACTCATGCGTTCATCCGCAAAGTGATTGCCGGGCTCTACGGCGCAATTGCCGAAGACACTGTCATCCAGTACGGCGGCAGCATGAAGCCCGAAAATTCCAAGGAACTGGTCGCACAGGCTAATATCGACGGCGGCCTGATCGGCGGCGCGGCTCTCAAGGCAGACAGCTTCCATGATCTCGTGAAAAACGCGATCGCCTGATTATTTCAATCGGCAGATTGATTCTGAACACCGTATTCCCCAGCAGGATATACGGTGTTTTTTCGTATCTGCATTTGACTTCCTGGTATATTATAGTTAACTACGAAAGAAGCGCCCCAATGCAGAAGACATCACTGCATGGCATAATTCTGCCGGGAATTCTTCTGATCGCCGGTATGATGAGAAGAGCGGAAAGTTTGTCATAAGCAGGTAAAACCGGAAACTTTCTGGAAAAATACACGGCGCGGGATTGAAAAATCTTATGCCGCGTGTTATTTTACATATCTGATATTTTTCAGGTTCGGATTATTGCATTTTAATTAAACATTGAGGATTTTGAAAACATGTTGACAGTAGTCAGTGCGATCATTTACGCGGCAGTTGTCTTAATTGCAATTCTTTTAATTGTGCTTGTGCTTGTCCAGCCCTCCAAAGGCGGCGGATTCGGTTCCGCATTCGGCGGTGTCGGAGAAAGTGTTTTCGGAGCACAGGCAATGGGACAGCTTTCCAAGCTGACGATTGTTCTCCTGACTCTTTTCTTTGTCCTGACACTGGCTCTCGCGGTGCTGACCGGTCACAAGGCAGCCGCAAACAAGTCGCTGCTTGCAAAAGAAACGCCTGTGGTTGAAGCTCCGGCAAAACCGGAAACGAATGCTCCTGCTGCGTTGGGAACCGGTGCGACGGAAGCCGCAAAAGAAGTTTCCGTTCCTGTCAAAGAGCTGGAGAAAAAGGCTGATACGGCGGCGAAAGATGCCGCAGCAAAGCTTCCTGCAAAGAAATAAATCCTCTTTCAGTTTCAGTATTTCCGGCGATGCGGCAAGCATCGCCTTTTTTATTAAAAAATAGGTTTAATACTGCGATGCTCTGCATCGCAAAAATGCTTCGTGCAGGACTTTCAGTCCTGCTCCGATCCAGCTGAATAAGCTGGTCGCCGCAGGCGAAATCCCCGACACCGCGTATGCGGTAGTTCATTGCCGCCAAACATCTGCCGGAATCTCCCACAGAATAGCAGGACATGTCTTCTCCGGCATTGAAAATATTGCTTTGAACGTGCACATTGAGATAGAGTAAAAGATACCCTGTACATACTGCGGCACCGTTCCGAATCCGGGAATGACAGCAGAACAAACACTTCCAATGCAGAGCTTTACAGGGTATCGGGGTGGCGACCAACTTGTGCGGTTGGAATGCGACAAGACTGAAAGTCCTGTACAATTTTCTGCAATGCAAAGCATCGCACTATCAACCTAATTTTCTGAATGAATATCCGATGTCAGAATCAGGCTTTGGAATATTTTCTCCGAAGCCTTAATACACCGAATGTGCCTCCGCCGATCAGCAATGCGGCAAAGACCCCGGGCAAAGGCTGTCCGGACGGTGCGGAGTCGGTGACGGCAGTAATTCCTGCAATGGCGATGGTCTCATCATTTCCATGACCGCCGTTTTTATCGAAAGTAAGAGTCAGAATGCCATTCTGCTCTTTGAAAAAGAAATCCGTAACTTTCTGCCCATTGTTGCGCTCCAGATAAAAACCGATATGCTGCCCTTCGACAAATGCTCCCAGATCAATGGTCCCGCCGTCTTTCTTGCCGAATGTCTGCGTGCCATATGTGACATTGCTGATATCATCCGTATAAGTATAATATCCAATTCTGCCGGAACCGCCGATGCTTCCGAAATCGGTCGTGAAGGAAAAAGAACTTAAGTCGGAAAGGATATTGATGCTTCCATTGCTTCCGGGACCGCCATACGTAATGCTGTATTGCGCCGCGGCAAAAGCGGAAACCGAGAAGAAAAGCCATAGAAAAAATACCGATATCTGTTTCACCGTTCAGCATCCTTATATGTAAAATATTGATTTCAACTGTCTTATACTATATCCTGTTTTTCCGAAAAATCAATAGTTATTCGCAAATAAACAGGAGTTTCCCTGAAAAAGAGTCGTACATCCGTTCAAGTGGAACGTCTGTAGCACAGGGAATGCGCAATATCAGAAGCTTATCGGCGATGATCAATCTTCGGGAAAAAAGTTTTCATTCCTCTTTCTTCGGCGGAATTCCCGGAGAGCCAATCAGTTCACAAAGTTTCTGCTGGTATTCGATCAGGTAAAGATTCCCCATATGCCCGCCGCAGTCAAACCACGTCAGTTTTTCTCTCAGCACATCGTCCAGAAAAGCCCGGTCGTCCGGCGAAAGAATCGGATCATCCATATTGTGAAGGACGCGAACCTTCGGATTCTTCCGCAAATCATCCGCGATACAGCGCAGCCCGGATTTCCGGTTCAGCTCCTCCATCGTCACGGACGGCTCCTTCTGCCGGTATTCGGGAAGCAGAAAGTTTCTGACGTATCCCATTCCGTTGTACTGGTCAATCTCTCTGTAAAGATCTGTTCTGTTCCACCAGGAATAAGGGGTCTGAAGCTGACTCAATCCATATTGCCGGTGCGCAGAAATCAGAAGCTCCCGCAAAGTCATGCGAAAAGAAATCCCCGCCATGACAGCCGCCTGCTCCGGAGAAAGCGGCACCTGGTACTTCGGGGAATCCGCCTGGTCCGGCTGCATCGGCGGATATTTCCTGTTCATAATGCCGAAATATTTCATCAGCCCGTCGCCGGCGAGATCAAAAAACTCTTTCTTTGTCCACTGCTTCGAGACATCGGTAAACTGATCGAAACGGTTCATCGCATAAAGAAGATCCGCCGGCGGATTCATCGCGATAAAACGGTCCACGCCGAGCGTGTTTTCCTTCGCTTCAAGGGCAGCCAGATGCAGAGTATGAAGACCGCCCAGAGAATAACCGCCGACAACGACACGTTTCGGTGCGAGCTTCGTATTCGCATTGATATCCTTCAGGATGAGTCCCAGCGCCTTGCGGACGGCGGCGACATCATCCGGGACATAACCGGGGAATTTCAGTCCGGCGCCTTCGCTGAACGTCTTGTTCATCGTACTGCTGACGACCGCAACGGAATATCCCTGCGTATTGAGCACTTCCGCCATTGCGCGAAGCGTCGGGCCCTTGTAATGGGTTCCGATTCCGGGAATCAGAATGACAAGCGTATTGGTAGGGTCCGTCCCCTGCCAGTATTGGTAACGGATTTCCGGAGCTTCCTTGTTGAAGCGCACCCCGCGTGTACTGCCCAGCGTCACGAAATCATGGTTCCAGAGCGAGGTCTTGATCCAGAAACTGACATCGTTCTTCTGCATCTTGAACATTCCGACACGCAGAGTATCCACCAGAGGATTCTGCGGGACGTAATAGTGAGCAGTCCTGATCAATTCGCCTCTCGTGCTTTTCTCCGGCGCGCGGGATTGTTCATAGCTGTAATCCTGAAAGGTCATCGGACGCTCCCGCAGATCATTGACCACGACATAACGCATGGCGACGAGTCCCATTTTCGCCATATCATAGGGGTCGGTGCAGGTCTCCGTCATCGTATTATAGCCGTCATATGAATTCACGGCGCGGTTGACTCCGGCAATCGTCTGTGCATAAGGAATAATGAATTTGATATCCAGAACCGAATCAAACAGCGCTCCGACCTGATCACGCGGATTGGTCGCGGAGGAAAGCGGCAGAATCAGCACACAACCGGGTCCGATTCCCCACTTTGCGAATGCATGCCCCATGTTTTCGGGTCTTCGCGCCAGACCGAACCACGCATCCGCAGGATCAAAAATGCCGACAATCCCGATCGTCGAATTGGTCAGAAAACGGAGAAACTCCGTCCCCCCGCCCGCAAATTTCGCCTGCAGGAAACAACTGATCATACGCCCCGGAAATGCAAGATTGTCCGAAACCATGTCGATTCTCTTAATTCCTTCACGCGGTATAATGGAACCGTAAACATAACCGACCGGACGCAGAATCCAGTGCATGATGAAGTCATTCGTCACAAACATCGCCCGGTTGAAAGGCTCGATCGGGTCGTTTCCCGCCAGTTCCTCGGTAACTCCGGACGGAGTCCAGACATATCCCGTATTTTTATCATCCGGGTCAATGGCAGGTTTCGTGGCACAGCCGGACAGAAGCACTGCGAAAGGCAATAATAAAGAAGCCAGAAAAAAATGTTTCATAAATATTCCTCTGAAATAATAATACCATTCGGAAAGATACAGCCAAATCGGGCAAAATCAAGACTTGACAGTGGAGAAAATAAGTTTATGGATATGTTTTTACAATGTCCTGCCGGAACTTTCAGAAACGGCAGTTCTGCTTTGCCTCCATGCAATTCACGATGAAAATAATGCGGAACGGACAATAAGATATGCGGAGGCGTTTTTCCGGCGGCAGTTCCTGCCGTCAGCGGGAAAGCTCCTGTATGCCGCATCATATTACCGGAAAACCGGAAATATTTTTCTTTATTTGCAAAATGAGTCTTGACAATTCCGGAAAATTGGATATAATTAATGATAGAACGTTCTTGCAAAAAAAGAGAAAGGTCTGCAATGGAAGTCACGATTCGGGATGTCGCGGCGAAAGCACAGGTATCTTTTCAACTGGTATCGGCGGTTCTGGGCAATAAAAGCTACGCCAGAGCCTCCGCCGGCACCCGGGAGAAAATTGAACGTGCAGCCAGCGAACTGGGATATCAGCCGAATATCAGCGCCCGGATTCTTCAGGGCGGCGCCAGTAAACTGCTGGGCGTCATGATTGACTCCCGCGCGCCTGAAGAGACTTTTTCCCTGCTGGCGGAACTGGAACATGCCGCCGGACGGCACGGGTACCGGATTCTGATCGCGCAGGCGCATGATGATCCGGGAAAACTGCTTGACGCCTATTATGCGCTGAAACAGAACGGTGTGGACGGAATCATATCGCTCGCGCACGATTATCCGAAACAGGATTGCAGGCTCGATCAGAAACTCAAAGAAGAAAAGAAACTGGTCTTTGTCCGCAACACACATAAACAGCAGCATTCCTTTGTCGATGTGGATGTCGCCGCCGGCATCGGAACTGCAGTTCGCCACCTCAGGAAACAGGGATACCGCAATATTGCGCTGCTTCTGTTCAAGGCCGACCCGGAGAAGGATAAGAACTGCAGAAGCATTCAGGAACGGCTTCGCGGCTTCTCCAAAGCATGCCCCGAAGGACCGGTCTTTCAGGTTCCGGCATTCACCGAGGAGACAGACGGGCTGGAAAATGCCTGCCGCGATTTGATTTACAATGAATTTACGGAAAAAGGGATTGACGCCGTCATTGCACAGAATGATTATATCGCCGCTGTTCTCATGAAGGAATTGCAGTCAGCCGGCAGAGTGGTGCCGGACGACTTCGGCGTCGTCGGCTGTGACAACCGGCTGATCTGCCAGTGCCTTCCGGTCAAACTCACAACACTCAACTATGACAGGAAGCAGGTTGCCGAAACAACGATAGATTTTCTTTTGAAATATATCGGAGGCAGGAAAACACGTCTCAACGCAGTTTTCCAACCGCAATTAATCGTTCGTGAAAGCACTTTGAAAAAAGGAAGGAAATCATGAAAGAATATCGCCAGGAGAGGAAAATTCATATGAGAAGCTACAGGAATGGAACAGTGTATTTCACATTGATAGAATTGCTTATCGTGATTGCGATCATCGCAATTCTCGCGGCAATGCTTCTGCCGGCATTGAACAAGGCAAAAGAACAGGCACAAAAAATATTATGCACATCCAATATAAGACAAATCTCCACCTCCGGATTTGCTTATCTGGATGACAATCAGGATCATAATCCATATTTCTATGCAGACCATTGGAGAGCAAACTGGTTCCGTCTCTTCGTTCAGCTTGGTTACATCCGGGGAACAAACATCAACCCGGTCTATTACGGGAGCGATGATGAAAACACCAGAAGTAACCCCAAAGGAGTACTGCGTTGTCCCTCGGTCAAAGCGGCATTACCGGCATTCTCCGGTTCTCATTACGCCATGAACCGCACCCAGATTTATGCCACGGCAATCGTCGGCGATCCATCCTCCGGTCCTACGAGTTATGTATGGAAAAAATCCTGCCGTACTGCCTCCTGTCCCAGTGAAATCGGCTACATCGGTGATTCCGGACTGGAAAACGGCGGATCGGCAGGCGCCTTCTGCTGGGAAACCACATGGCGGGGCTATCGGCATAATAACGGAAAAATCTGGAATGTCAGTTTCCTGGATGGTCACACGGACAGTTTCAACATTAAAGAAAAAAACAAACTTTCACCGCAGGCAGCAAAGCTGCATTTCCACCCTTTGTACTGGAATTCAAACGGAACCCGTAAATAAACAACCTGTAAAATGAAAGGGACAAATATGTTATGACCTTCTGACATCCATCTGAAATTAATAAGCAGCAAAACTGTTTTTTCGTCCTTTGTGCCGGAATTCGAACGGCACCCGCAAACAAACAATCTGCAATAAGATAAAATAATGAAAGGGACAAATATGTCACGATCTTCCAATATCCATTGGAATCAATGGACCATTCTGCTATTCCTGCTTCTTCTGCCGTCAGCATTTCATGTTTCAGGCAAGGATGCAGATGTCATCAGGCAGATTGAAGCCTGTCAGCCTCCCGTAGACGGAAAAATCGTTTATGCAGAGGATTTCAGCAATCAGCCGTCAAAACGCAAACTGCCGCCCGGTTACACCTTTTCCTCCCGCAAAGGGAAAAACGGGACGGGGGCTGTCGTGTATGAAAGAAATACTCCGGATGAATATGCCTCACTGTATTTTCCCCTGCCAGACCTGGAAGCAAACCATAATTATACCGTCGAAGCAGAACTCTATGCAGACAACATCAAAACCAAAGGTACAATCGGCGGAATATATATTGAATTCAGGAAAAACAGGAAATATGCCGGGGGATGCTATGTACATCTCCATTCCAACCGGTATGAACCCGGCAAATGGATTACACTGCAACAAACTTTCATCTGCCCGCCGGATGTAAAGGCCTTCCTTGTTTTCTATATGAGGAAAAATACAACAGGAGAAATACGTTTAAACCGGGTGATCATCAGAAAAACAGGTTCCTCCCATGTGTTTCTTCTCAATAAACCCTATGGCATGCTCCTGAACACTGGCAAAAATGAGTTGGAGTTTACAGGATTCAATATACCTCCTCATGCCAAAGTTTTACTTACATTGGAATCTTCTGATTCAAGGCAGAACATTCTGATGTCAGGAAAAGAAAATATCTATACCGGAACAGCGAAACTCTCCTCCCGCGGCAAAGTGAAAGCAGTTCTGAAAGCCGCCGACCTGAACAACGGAAAACTTCTGTGCCGACAGGAGTTCAGCTTTCAGGCGGATTCAGCACAGACACCTCCGCTTAATTCAAGCCTGATTGATTCAGATCGCCGTTTAATCCGAAACTCACAGCCTTTCATGCCGCTTGGGGTCTACTGTTACGGACACTCATCGGAAGAGGATCTAAAAACCATCTCAGATGCCGGTTTTAACTGCATCATGGACTACAGGTGTTTCACCCCTGCCGGCTCCAAAGCGCCGGCAGGAGATATCCCGGCAATCAGGAAAATGCTTGATCTCTACCAGAAGCATCATTTGAAATCCATTTTTTCCTTTCGCGGGCAACTGGCGCACCGAGCATCTGTCCTGCATAAATCCGGAAATGCTTCCAATGCGGACGATGTAACCCGGCAGATTGTTCAAGGAATCAAAGACCATCCAGCTTTATTAGCATATTATGTAAGCGATGAAGAAAATCTGGAACACATACCAAATATTATCCACCTCCGTGAAGTCATCAGCCATACAGATCCCTTTCATCCAACCTGGACTCTCACATGCAACACCCGTGATCTGCCCTATTACGGCAATTCCGGCGATATCATCGGGGTAGACCCCTATCCCATCGGGGATGCTTCCCCCAAAGGAAAACAATCTCTTGCCCGTATGCAGGAATGTATGAAAGCTGTCCAGCCAATCCGCCAACCGTTCTGGTGCGTAAATCAAGCCTTTTCATGGGGACTTTACCGGGAAATAAAACAGGAAAATGCAAAAAAATACAAAATTCCAACGTTACAGGAACTGCGAACCATGCCATTGCTCGCTGCTGTTTACGGAGCCAGAGGGTTTGTATTTTACAGTTACTCCACCATACGTTACAACAAATTGATTCCCGGCTATTTTCAGTCTGAATGGCCAAAAATCAAACAGGTTGTGAAAATGCTGAAAAGAATGGAGCCGTATATCATGGGAACTGCTCCTCTCAAAATCCTAGGTCAAACCGGAGAATTTGAAGCAGCACTTTTTACGGCAGACAACGGCAAACGGGCCGTTGTGATTGTCGGCATAGAAGAAAATGCTTCCGGGACCATCCGGCTTCCGGAAGGCGAATTTCAGTCAATTTACAACAATACAGAAATACAGAAATCCGAAGCTGCCTTTCAATTTCAGGGAATTGATTCCGATATCCTGATTGAAAAATGACGCTCAGCCGAAATCGCCGCCGAGGACACCGTAATAGTTCTCGGCGGGAAGAGGGCCGGGTTCTCCGTAATCCATTGCGACAAGCTCCGTCAACGGAAGAATGCCTTTCGCCGCCATCAGTTCAATCAGGCGCGTCTGGCTGTCAAACGCAATCAGCAGAACACGCGGAGAAGGTTCACCGTAACGTGCAACCGCATCGAACAGGGACAATGCATCCTCCTCGTTCGCCGCAGTCAGAACGCTTGCCTGCCGCGATACGGGACCGATCCGCCCGATCGTGAACCCGGTGATTGCCGATCCGTCCATAATCTTGAAAGAAAGCTCCGGATGGCATTCATAAAAATACGACAGCAGCGCGCCGCGTTCCACGCCGAAGCTCCGACTGTCCAGCGCGGTAATCTCCGCAAGGTCCTCCTTCCGCAGCGGAACGACCCGTCTGTCACATGCCGGCAGACAACGGTAGCCGTCCGCGCCGAATTTATGAAGCGTTGCATATGTCCTGAACCCGAGTTTCTCATAAACATAACTTCCGGCTTTCGTCGCATACAGACGGAGGGTATGGCAGTTCTTCAGAATCTCCATGAGTTTTTTCAGCATCATCGTGGCAATCCCCTGCCGGCGGCAGGCTTCGCGGACAATCACCATATTGATGTAACCCACCCGATCTCCTTCATAGACCATCGCCGCGGCGGAACCGATCACACGCCCCTCATGCACTGCAAAGACACCGGTGGCGGCAGGCGCAAGAAGCATCTCCCGGCAATCCCTGAGCGTCTGGTTCCACCCGACTGTCCCCGCAAGTTCAAGCAGCGCCTCCGGGTCCGTCGCACGAATGATCGCAATATCGGACATCCTTATTTTTCTCCTTTTTCTTTTTCGGTACGTTGAAATCTGCCATAAACAATAAAATGCCCCGTCTGCTCCGCCGTCCGCCGTGAAAACAGAAGCGTCGTGTGAGCGTGCGGCAGCATCAGATGATCGCGTTCATGGGTCAAATGAGTGCTGGGCTCCCTGACGTCCAGATCATACCTGCCGCCGATGATCCCGATGTCAAATCCGCTGTCCGGTTCGGGAAAAGTGTTCGCAAATGAATGCGGAACGGAAGAAAGATCCGGCAGGCATTTCAGTATTTTTCCGGCAAAAGAAAGATTTTTCAGCACATATTCCGCTACATCGGAACCCTTGTTCGGCGGCGCGATCATCACGATCCTGCCGATTTTCGCACATGCCGCAGAAGAAAGTTTCCTGAGCGCGGAACGGAGCAGAAGCCCGCCCATGCTGTGGGTGACAAAATGAACCTGCCCCGGAGAAGTTGCCTGTTCTGAAATCACCCTCTCAATAAATGCGGCAAAATACGTTCCATGTTCGTCAACCGTCGCACGCCGTGTGGGATAATCATAAAGGATCGAAGTGAATCCCTGTCTTGCAAGGTGTTTTGCAAGCGGGCGCATGACATGCCCCGACATCAGAAGCCCATGCACAAGAATCACGCAACCCGCGGAAACATGATCCGGAAGCGGTGCAAAACGTTTGATTTCTCCTGCGGAAGAAGGCATGGCAGTCTCCAAAAAAATATTTCTTCCGTAATATAACCGCAAAAACCTTTCCGGCAACCATGGAAACGGCAGATTATTTGCAAAAAAACTTCTCCGCGGGGCTGAACTTTCAGAATGTTATGTTATATTATGGGACGAATCTAAACAAACGATCAATCACAATTGGAGTAAAGTATGACACACAGCAGCGGAAACGGGCACTCGACCTACAAGAGCGCCGGAGTAGATATCGATTTGGCAACGGATCTTCTGAAACGCCTCAAACCGAAATTCGCCGCTGCAAAGCGTCCTGAAATGCTTGCTCCCATCGGCGGTTTCGGCGGACTTTTCCAGATCGACCTTGCAAAATGGAAAAATCCGGTCATGGTCGCCAGCATCGACGGCGTAGGCACCAAACTGATGGTCGCCGCCATGATGCACAAATACGACACGGTCGGGCATGATATCGTCAATCACTGCGTCAACGACATTTCCGTCCAGGGAGCGGAACCCGTCTATTTCCTCGACTATATCGGCATCGGGAAACTCCGGAGCCCGCTTTACGAGGAAGTCGTCGGCGGAATTGCGGATGCCTGCAAAGAGGTCGGATGCGCTCTCCTCGGCGGTGAAACGGCGGAAATGCCCGGCATGTACGGCGAAGATTTCGATCTGGTCGGAATCATCACGGGCATGGTCGAAAAGGACCGCATCATTACCGGCGAAAAAATCCGCCCCGGGCATGTCGCAATCGCACTGCCTTCAAACGGACTCCATACCAACGGATTCAGCCTTGCCAGACGCGTTCTCTTCACCATACGCCGTTATGAAGTCTCCTCCCGGCTCAAAGAACTGAATGGCGAAACCATCGGCGAAGCGCTGCTCAAGCCGCACACCTGCTACTGGAAAGCGGTCAGGAGCCTTATGGATTCCGATGTTTCCCTTGACGGCGTCGCGCACATCACAGGCGGCGGTCTTTATGACAATGTCCCGCGAATCCTGCCGAAAGACGTGGACGCGGTCTTCTATAAGGAAACAATCAAGAATCCGCCGCCGATCTTCAAACTGATCGTTGAAGAAGGCAATATCGAAGACTCCGAAGCATTCCGTGTCTTCAACATGGGTGTCGGCATGGTATTTTTCGTTCCGGCAGCTGATAAGGAAGAAGCGTTGAAACTCAGTCGTGAAGCCGGATTCGATGCCTTTGTATGCGGCGAGGTCGTTGCAGGCAGCGGCAAGTCCCACGTGAAATAATCCGGAACGCCGGACGTTTCAGAATCGTTTTCCAATGCAGATGCTCAAAAACGGGCATCTGCATTTTTTATGCGAAAAAAATTATAAGAAAAATGGAAGTTCTTTTGAATTGGAAAGTAAAAAGATAAGCGCGAACCGGAAGAATCAGGCAATTGTTTTTTGCATTTTTCCATCTATGTTACCAGTTTGTGAATGATCATAATGAGTTGTGCGAAATGAGCGGATAAAGCTTGCCAGGGAAAAAAGCTATCAT
>DXVA01000340.1:0-3760 GCA_019408975.1 Lentisphaeria bacterium
CATTCCGTCCGTAAGCGGCGGAAAGGTCGGTTCCCGTCGTTCCCTGATAGAACCAGCCCTGATAATGGATGCTGCCGACATCGAACATCCAGTTTTCTTTTGAGTAATCTCCGATGAAACTGATGCATGCGCCGAGCTTGCCAGCCTTCGCCGCAGCCTCGCCTTCGGCGCGTTCACATCCGCACAGGAAGATATCATCATATTTCCCGTCCGCAGGAAGCGCGGACGCGACCTTGACTTCAATCCCCGGATATGCCTTTGCGATTTCCGCGGCAAAACCGGCGGGCGCCCTGACCAGCGTGACGGAAGCGGGCCTGGCATCCGCGAGCAGTTTGCCGAGCTCATATCCGGCGGCATTGGAACCGAATACAAAAAGCATGTCGCTGTGATCCGCCGGCTTCACGCGGTGTTTGATCGTATAGCTTGCAAGAACGCAGGTCCACGGCTCAAGCAGGGCGGCAACGGCAGACGGCATCGAATCCGCAATCGGAAGCAGATAGCATCCCTCATCTCCGTTCAGAACTTTCTGATTGATTACGCTGTACTGCGCCATGCCTCCGTTCAGGGCATAGCCATAGGCGAATCCGACGCCGTTTACATAGACATCCGCCTGAATGATGTAGCGCTGCCCGATTTTGAATTTGTCCTGAATCTTCGAGCCGACTTTTACGATGCTCATGACGGCTTCATGACCGGGAATCACAGGGTCCTCTTTCAGATTTTTGGAAATCACGCGCGGATGCGATTCTCCGGCGCGGATCAGCTTCACATCGGAAAAACACAGCCCGATCGCTTCGATCTTGACCAGCAGTTCATCATCCGCAATCTCCGGCATGGGAAGAACAGACGCTTCATTGTTTCTGCCGAAATTTTCAAATCCGGCGCCGAACAGCTGCCACGCCAGAATTTTTTCCGGCATAACACTTTTTTCCTCTTTCATTGCTTTCATCTCCCTTTTCTTCAGGTTACACCTGATGGTTTATTTTATTGTATAGTGTTGTTTGATATCATTTGCAGTCATATAACACTTCAAAGCATTCCTTGCAGAGTCAAATGAAATCTCTTCCAGGTCAATCTCCCGCGGATGCAGTACCGCAATCCCGGAACTTTCATCCAGCGCCCGGGCGGAGGAAAAGCCGGGAACCTGCGCCGAAAAGTAAAGATCCGTCGAAACATAGGTCACGCCGCGATAGGAATACGGATTGACATCACTGTAAAAATAGGTCAGATTTTCCGGACGGAGCACGATCCCGCACTCTTCTTCAAGCTCCCTGCACGCCGCAGCCTCCGGTTTCTCAAAAATATCGGCAAAGCCGCCCGGCACATCCAGTTTGCCTTTTGCGGGGGCCTTCGCGCGGCGCGTCAGCAGAATTCTGCCGGAGGAATCACGCAGAATGACCGCAACGGCAAGAGCCGCATTGAAAAAAAGGACGAATCCGCATTGAAAGCATTCCAGATAATTCTCCCGCGGCTGCGTCCGGACCGGAGCTCCGCATCGAGGGCAGAAACGGATTGAATCCAATGTCGGATGGTATTGCTTCATGACAACAGCCCTGATTCCGCCTTCTCTCTGAGAATTGCCCGGATACGCTCCGGAGTCATCACTGCGTCAAACCCGCCGCCGCAGCTTTTCACGAACCAGGAGTAAACCTGTTCCGCCTTCTGCAAATCACCGGCGAACAATGAAGGACGGGAGGCGACCTCATCCATCGCATCGACGACCTGCTTCGCAATTCTGTGCATATATGCCGCAAGGTCATCAGGCGAAGCCACCGTTTCATGATAAAGCGCCAGCGCATTGACCCGGAGCGTCAGGCTGCGCGGATAGCCGGAACACATCAGGTTCCAGGGATCGGCGCTGACCGCCTGGTCTCCCGCATTGCGGAAATCCGTGCGCAGCAGGACACAGGGGATATCCAGCATTTTCGCCGCCATGAACTCCACGACGGTGCCGGAATCCAGATCCGTCCCATCGAAATTCAACAGCGCCAGATGACAGCTCATCACCATATCCAGATCGCCGTTCCGGATGCTCGTGTTCCGCAGTTTGTTCCCCTCATTCGCCTGCGGCAGCAGCGTCCTGTATCTTCCGCATGAGACTTTTGCGACAGCCTGGCTCAGAAGCAGATTTCCCGCGAGATGTTTGAAATCGAAAAGATCACCGGCATGATATACGTTCATAAAATATCCTTAATTCATAAAATAATCTTGATTTTTCATTCCTGTGTTATATGGTAACAGACGGATGACGCTAATATGAACTCACTTTTTCAATTTTTCAAGCAGAAAAGCAGAGGAAAGTATGACGATTGACGATTTTTGTTCCGTTCTGGGCTTCGATCATGCGGCAAAACATATTCTGGAAGACGTCTGGGAGGAAGCCGCCCGGACAGCGCCGCAGGGAATCCCGCCGTTCATGACGATGGATTTCTGCCGTAAATACTATCCCCTCACCGGCGGCGATCCCTGCCACATGGAACGCATGGAGGAAGTCTGCCGGATTGTGGAAAAAACTCCTGAAGCCGCATTTTACGCATGGCTGCTGCACAGCTCCGTATTCCTCCGGGCACAGACGGCGAATCTCGGCGCCCTGCCCCTGCCGGTGAAACTGTTCGGCGACAATGCGGGGATGTTTCAACTGATGGTCGCAATCAGCGCCATTCCCATGATCGAAGCGACCGTGGCGCGTCTCAACATTCCCGAACGGTATGCACATGAGATTGCAAAATGGATCGGGGGGACGATTCAGATTTTCGCGGAGGGGCACAACGGGCTTCCCGGGCACACCCTCCAGCAGATCGGCTGGGTTCGGCATTATATCGACGGGCGGCTGTTCAGAATCGGGCGCTTTGAATATCTCATGCACACCTGTCCGGATTGGGTTCCGGCAATTTACCGGAACCGGAAGGACGGCTCTCTGATGGTATTCTGCCGCGATAAATGGCGCTTTATGCCGGATGGTTCCATCCCGCAGATATCAACGCCCGATTCTGAATTGGTCCCGGTAAAGCTCAAGATTCTGGACAATCATGTGACGGGGACCCCTGTCACACCTTACGGCAAGGTACTGATCGGGCGCAAAGTAACCATTGACCTCGCGGAATGGGAAGGAATCTGCCAGCCGTGGGAACTGGTGCCGAGCATTCACATTCCGGGCGGAGGGGGAATGAAGCCAGAACTGGTCAAGCAATCCATGCTTGACGCGAAAGAGTTTTTCCGCAAATATTTCAAGCAGGATGTCAAGCTGTTCGTCTGCGCGTCATGGATTCTCAACCCGGACTGGGAAACGGAACTGCCGGACTCCAATCTGGCGAAATTCATGCGCGAAGGATATATGACGCCATTCGGAAGAGCAGGAGGGCGCGACGGCATCTTCTTCATTTTCGGACGTACGGACAATGAGGCCCCCCTCACCTATCCGGCGCACAATACAATGCAGCAGGCGTTCCATCGCCTGTTGAAAGCCGGCAGACCGCTGCGTAGCGGCGCGGTTTTCTTCCTGACCGACAAGCTGGACCGTTTCGGAACGCAATACTACCGCAATCACTGAATGGAGCAGATATGCAGGACAAACACCTCAGAATTTTTTCTTTCGGAGAAATCCTCTTCGATGTCATCGAAGGCACACCTTATCTCGGCGGCGCACCGCTGAATCTTGCCGCTCATTTGCAAAAACTGGGAGCGGAATCCCATATCGTTTCAGCGGTCGGCAGAGACAAACTCGGAGAAACGGTACTGGCGAAGCTGACGGAACTGAATC
>DXVA01000340.1:3770-4848 GCA_019408975.1 Lentisphaeria bacterium
ATCTGGATTCCTCCATGATTGCCGTGCTTGACAAATATCCGACGGGAACCGTGACCGTAACACTTGACGAGCGGAAGATTCCCGCCTATTCCTTCGGGCGCGACACCGCATACGATCACATCCCCATGCCGGAACTTTCCGGGAATGCCGATCTCTTCTGTTTCGGCACTCTGGCACAACGGGCGGCGGAATCGCGCGCCACGCTCAAAAAACTGCGCGGGCAGTTGAAATGCCCGTTTTTCTATGATGTGAATCTGCGACAGGATTTTTACAGCAGGGAAATTCTTGAAGACTCCATGAACAGCGCCGATCTGATCAAACTCAATGATGAGGAAATCGTGACCCTGGCAAAGATGTTCGGCTTGAAACCGGAGCCGCCGGAATTCAGCCGCAGATTCAATATCGGCACAGTAATTCTCACGCTCGGGCCGAAGGGGTGCGAAGTCTATTCGGGGGGAAAAACGATCACCAGTCCGGCGGTGGAGGTAAAGATCGTAAGCACGGTCGGTGCGGGAGATGCATTCAGCGCGGCATTCCTTTACCATTACCTGAACGGCGACTCTCTGCGCGGGGCAGCCGATGCAGGCAATGCGCTTGCCGCCGTCATCGCCGGACAGGAGGGCGCGATCTGAAGTCCCCGGCATATTGCATGATCGGGCAGAACGGAATCAATGTTTATTTTATTCATATAAAATCATACATTATTCATATTTCGGGTGTTGACTAAATTCATATTGTCACCTATGTTTTTCCTGTAAATGAGGATTTTCAAGTGCAATTTGAACATTGGGCAACGCTAATATCATAACCAAACAAGGAGGTATGTCCTATGTATCCGAAAGTTGGAATTCGTCCCACGATCGACGGGCGCCGCAAAGGCATCCGCGAATCACTGGAAGACCAGACCATGAACATGGCGAAAGCCGCTGCCGAGCTGATCTCCAAAAATCTGCGCTACACAGACGGAACTCCGGTTCAATGCGTCATTGCCGACACCACCATCGGCGGAGTCGCGGAAGCCGCCGCATGCGCCGACAAGTTCCGGCTTGAAAACGTCGGAGTCTCCCTGACCGTCACC